>JBCDMA010000339.1:0-3940 GCA_038744645.1 Pseudomonadota bacterium
CGCAGCCCAAACGCAACTTCATCAAAAATCATGTGGTGAGAAATCATGTGATTGGGGTTTTGTAATACGACACCGAGTTTTTGACTGCATTCAAAAATGGAAAGCTTGGATATATCCTCACCATCTATTTTGATTGAACCTGAATCAGGCTTTAAAACCCCCATCAAAAGTTTGGTCAACGTCGATTTCCCAGAGCCGTTTTTCCCCAGAATCGATACTGTTTCACCTCGACTGATAGAAAAACTCACGTTGTCTACCACATCAATGACACCGTCATATGAATAGGATAATGCATTGACCTCTAGAAGCGTTTGGTTGTCTGTCCGTTGATTTTGTTTGTCACTATTCTTGTACCACTGCTGTACGGTGGTTTTAAATGCCGCCAAGGGCATTGCAGTTAGATTTGAAGGGAAGTGATTGCCTTGAATATCGCAGCCAGCCGCCTTCAATGCAGATAAATAGAGCGGCTCTCTAATACCATGATCAGTTAGCAGCGATGTTGCCAACATTTCATCGGGTGGCATGTCGGCTACGATCGCGCCCTTGTTGAGCAAAACGATGCGATCCACCTGCCTATACAAGACATCTTCAAGCCTGTGCTCAATGATAATGACGATTTTGCCTGTATCAGCATGAAGCTTATCAATGATATCGATGGTTTTTCGACTGGTTATTGGGTCCAGTGCTGCAAGTGGTTCATCAAACAACAATATGTCAACGTCGTCTACCAAGATCCCTGCAAGCGACACGCGTTGTTTTTGTCCCCCAGACAATTCGTGAGGTGATTTTGCCAACATGTGTTCTAAGTCAACCATCGCCGCCGTCGATTTAACGATAGGCAACATATCCTTGTTGCTAACTTGCTGGTTTTCCAACGCAAAGGCAATGTCCTCGCCGATGCTAAGCCCAACAAATTGATTGTCTGTGTCCTGAAGTACCGTGCCTACATTTTCAGTAAAATCGCTCATCTTAAATGCGCCAGCATCACGACCAGAGATCGCAAGCTTGCCTGTTTTGGTGCCCTTCGACGCGTGTGGGATGAGTCCATTTAGACATTTACCCAGTGTCGATTTTCCGCTTCCACTTGCACCGACAATAAGTACCTTTTCGCCTTGTTCAATGCGCAAATTGATGTTGGTTAATGTTGGCTTTTCTAGCGCATCATATTGGAATGAAAAATCGCTGAATTCTATGGTCACTGGCGATTATTCTTCTTTCAGGTTGAGTCGCTGTTGATTGCGTTTAGCAACCGATTTTAGGATAAAGAAGCCAACGATTGAGATAAGGATGGTATTACCGCCCGCAATTATCACCATTTGCGTAAAGACTTTTACGAACGGCTCCGCGTACAGCACATTATCGAGAAAAGCAGAACAGCTGTAGCCCACAACGTTACCAACCGCAGTCAGCACAATAAAAGCCATAAAGTCTCTTGTTTCAAACAACCCCTGAGATAATCTGTCTTTTGTGAGTTTGGGGAAAAACCCAATTAATAGCCCCACAATACCCGACCCCAATATCCAAGTAAGCCAGACACCCCAACCGGCAAACAAATCCGTCACCCAATGGCCGATAAATCCAACTAAGAAGCCCACGACCGGACCGAATAGCACGGCAAAAAGCGCAAGTACGGCCATTGCAGGCTTGAGCGTTGTATTGGCAAAAATGGGGACGCCAAACATAGGAAGCCCCCCAATACCGTAAAGCGCAGCACCAATTGCGATTAACACAACGGTTTTCGCGGTAAAATTCATAGAAGATTCCTTTTTTGCAACGTAACGCGCTTTAAACGATTGAATTATCGATCAATATTTGAAGTTAATATCAAGAATGATCCGTAGAGCATTGGATTTAGCCATAATCCCTATTATAGTCTATAAGTTAAAGGATGTAGTCCGTTTGTAAGCGCACATAACTTTACTTGTTTGCTCTCGCGACCACATCACTTGACGACGTAGTTATTACGGTCGTTTCTCATTATCGATTTACGCATCTATCCAATTTGTGCATAAAGACAATGAGTATCAAAACACAACAATAAACGGACATTGAGTTTTACCATTGAACCCGCGCTATTGATTACAAATCAATTTTTAACGGTTTTTTGCGCATTTTTGCACCACTTAAGGAATCGTTTGTTGTTTTTTGAATTACTGTGGTTGTTGTTCACTGTCGCGCTAGCAGCGATACTCGCGTGTTCTAGTCGATATTTTGGAAGAGAAATTTTGCCCGGTCTCCTCGCCGGATCTTTAGTTGTTGCCGTTTTTATTGCCGGCAAGTTAGGAGATGTTGCCCTACCTGGCGTCGGAAGCGTCGCACTATCAGCGTCTATCGTGATTTATTCCATGACATTTTTATACACTGATGTGATGTCAGAGCTTCAAGGCAGGCTTTTTACGCAGTCAGCTATCATTGGTGCAGCACTTTGTTATCCCGTGATTGTGCTTTCAACTTACTATTCGACAAACTGGGCGCCCTCTCAATTCTATGCGGATCAAGACGCGTTCGAAACAGTGATGACCACTGCTGTGCGCGTCACTATTGCGTCATTATGCAGTTTTGCAGCCAGTCAACTATTTGATATTTGGGCTTTTGAAAAAATCAGAATTGCAACCAAAGGCAAGATGTTGTGGTTGCGAAACAACGGTTCAACATCGGTAAGCCAGCTTATTGATACCGTCATTTTCTACACCATTGCCTTTTACGGACTCATGCCAAATGAAGCGCTTTTCACGCTAATGCTTGGCACATACCTTCTTAAACTGATCATCGCAATCATTGATACGCCTTTTGTTTACTTTGTTGTATGGTTTGTTCGCGCAGGAGATAAATCACCATGAAACTCTATTCAGCCCCCTACGTCCTTACCATGGATGCAACCAACCAGGTTATTGAACAGGGCGGCGTTGTCGTCGACCAAACCATAGTTGATGTCGGCCCAATTGATGAGTTGAAGCAAAAGTATCGTCAGGCTGAAGAAGTTCATTTCGCCGATCACTTACTGATGCCCGGGCTGATCAATACGCATATGCATTCAGGATTTTTGCGAGGCACCGCGGAAGGATTAAAGCTTTGGGATTGGTTGAGGCTATACATCGATCCCATGCACCGCGTTTTGCAACCAGAAGATGCTGAAATCGCTTCTTGGCTTTGTTATAGCGAAGGACTTTTATCAGGTACAACGACGTTTGTCGACATGTGGCGTTATCTGGACGGAAGCGCCAGAGCCGCAGAACAGTTAGGCAACCGCGCCGTGCTTGTGCCTTATGTCGGTGAACATCCAAAATACAATTATTTTGAAACGCTTGATAGTAACGAAGCACTAATCGATTTATGGCAAGGAAGCGCTAATGGCCGCATCATGCCCTGGGTTGGCATGGAGCATGTCTTTTATTTTACCGACGATGCCTATCAACGAGCAATTGATATGGCACATCACTATCAAGTTGGCTTACATACACATGTGGGTGAGTCTCAAGCGGAAGTCACCGAACTGTCAAAACGCTATGGATTGCGGCCAGTGCAGGCCATGGAGCGATTGGGTTTTCTCGATATAGAAACGGTCTTGTTTGCTCATTGTGTCTGGCTTGATGAATCGGAAATCCAACTCATGGCTGAAAAAAACATCGGCGTAGCGCACAACCCCACCAGCAACCTCAAACTGGCCAGTGGCATTGCGCCAGTGACGCAAATGATCAAAGCGGGTGTTCATGTCGGCATAGGCAGTGACGGTGAAAAAGAAAACAACAACCTTGATCTATTTGAAGAAATGAAGTTTGCAGGACTGGTCGCAAAACACAGGGAAACTGATGCAACTGCCGGTGATGCTTGGGATGTTTTACGAATGGCGACGATCGAAGGCGCACGAGCCATTGGCATGGGTGACAAAATAGGTTCATTGGAACAAGGTAAGCAGGCAGATATTATCGCTGTTCGAACA
>JBCDMA010000340.1:0-3933 GCA_038744645.1 Pseudomonadota bacterium
CCAAAGACGACTACGCTATCATTGTCGTGCATTATCGAAATGAGCGCGTTGTTGACTGCTTGCAGCAAATTCATTTGCGCCATTATTTTAATCTCCAGGCGGTTTTCGGATAAGCCGACGGATATTTTTTAATGTGTGCTTTTAATTCATCACGCTGTTTTTGCAAATGCCAAGGAACGTTGTCATACACATCTTCAACAAGTTCATCTACAGCCGCAGCAGGCTTTTTTTCCGCGACTTTGACAGCAGCCAAAATTTCGTCTCTTTTCTCCTGAATGTATTGGTCAAGGGCAGTTTGATCAAAATACGATTTCTCTTGCATCCATGTTTCGAATCGCTTGATAGGATCGCGTAGTGTCCATTTGCGTTCCTCATCTTTACTTCTGTAGCCGCTGGGATCATCAGACGTTGAGTGAGCAGAAAGCCGATAAGTCATCGCTTCAATTAATACAGGGCACTGATGCTCAAGCGCTACTTTACGCGCTTCTTTTGTTGCCGCAAAAATTGCCAGTACATCATTGCCATCCACTCTAATGGTTTTAATACCGTAGCCAATGCCTCTCGATGCGATGCCGTCGCCAGCGAATTGCTCATCAGCAGGTGTTGAAATCGCATAGCCATTATTGCGACAAAAAAAGATAACTGGACAATTCAACACAGCAGCCATATTCAAGCCCGCATGAAAATCGCCTTCTGAAGCCGCGCCTTCACCAAAAAAGCACATCGTAATCGCGGGTTCATTGGCAAGCGCTTGGCCATAAGCAAACCCCGACGATTGAGGGATTTGTGTGCCTAACGGGCTGGATACGGTCATGAAGTTGAGTGCTTTGTCGCCATAATGAATGGGCATTTGGCGCCCTTTGTTCGGGTCCAATTCATTGGAAAACATTTGATTCATGAATTGTTCAGTGCTGTAGCCGCGATACACCAAGGCACCCTGCTCTCGATATTGACTCATTATCATGTCTTTTTCGGACAGCGCGGCGGTTGATGCGACGACGGCAGCTTCTTCACCTCTCGACGCCAAGTAAAAGCTAATGCGGCCTTGTCGCTGAGCAGCAATCATGCGTTCGTCAAGCAACCGCGTATAGTGCATGCTGTATAAGATTTTCATAGCTAGCGCTGCATCAATGCCACAATCGACATTGTCATTGGTCTCTTTACCCTCTGGCGTGAGTAATTGCAGCATGGGAATTTCAAGCAGGCCGTTGGTGATCACCGTTACCTTGTTCGAAATCGATATGTTTGACAGGTGATTTCTATCCATTACAACTTGCATACATTGAAATCCAACGGCCGTTAATTTTCATAATCATAGAGGAGAAATCTCTTACTCATATTGCAAATTAAACGCATTCAAATGAATTAATTGGCGTTTTTATACTCAGAACAGTAGTTCTAGTAGGATCACTGTCCTTGTTGTGAATAATATGTATTTAATTTAATACAATTTCGTTAAATCGATACAAGATGTTTCGTCTTAAAAAAGGTATGTTTCAAAAATTATTGCTTGATGGAGTTGTTGAATGAGCAACAAAAGTGTCAAACGACGAGGTTTCGATGTAATACTTGCAGCCACTTGCGGTATCTTGCTGTTGACTGCGGGTGCGGCTGACGCAGTCCTGAGAAACAATAGTGATGAAGAACGGGTTGCCAACACATCAACGTCCAACAGCGGCGCATCTCAACCACAAATGCAAGTTGTCAGATCTTTTGCAAATCCCGAGAAATCGAGTGGCTTGGGAATAAAATTTATACCTGAAGATTCGCTTGATGACGCTGAATACCTTTATATCGTCGAGCTAAAACAGAAGCCACTGGCGCAAAACAACACTTTTATCGGGATGCGCAACGACCGCATTCGCTACCAGCAAAGCACAGCTACCATTAATCAGATGCGCCAGGACATCATTCGAGACCAAGATGCGTTTCTACAATCGGTCGTACGCGTCATGGGAACCAAAAAACCCATTCATCGATACGAATTTGCACTCAATGGTTTTACTGTGCGAATGACCCAGGATGAAGCAAAGGTCATGGCGCAAATGGATGAAGTAGTCAAAATAACGCGTGACCAAGTGAGGCGATTGGAGACAGATCGCGGCCCAACCTTAATTGGTGCACCGACACTTTGGAATGGACAAATTCCCAATATTCCATCGACACAAGGCGAAGGCATCATCGTTGGCGTCCTCGATTCAGGCATTAATTCTGACCACCCCTCTTTCGCCGCAGTATCGGGGGATGGCTATGTCCATACAAATCCACTTGGTGATGGCGTTTTCATAGGTGATTGTGCAAATGCTTCAACTGATCTTTGTAACAACAAACTGATCGGTATTAGAAGCTACCCGACCATTACTGATGTTTATTCAGACCTTGATGTCTTTCCCCCCAACCTGCCCCGAATAGGTGAAGATTACGATGGGCATGGCAGTCACGTTACAGCTATTGCCGCAGGGAATGTCCTGCTAAACCAACCCGAAATTTTGCCCGAAGCCAACACTGAAGAGAGTGACGGTGTCGAAGGGGTTTTCAGTTTTGAGCAAATAAGCGGTGTCGCACCTAGAGCAAACATCATTGCATACCAAGTGTGTTTTCCCGGAGAGCCTAGCAATAATGACACCTATGCGGGCTGTCTAACATCAGTGATAAATGACGCCATTGATGATGCGATTATGGATGGCGTGGATGTCATAAACTTCTCTATCAGCGGCGGTGGCGATCCTTGGCGAGACTCGACGGAACGCGCTTTTTTGAACGCACTGTCTGCAGGCATATTCGTTGCGGTATCGGCTGGGAATAGCGGGCCAGGACCGTTTTCATCGGAAAAAAGTGCGCCCTGGTATACTGCCGTGGCCGCGAGCGAACACGGCAGAGAAAACGGATTTGTAAAAGAAATAAACAACTTTTCTGGAGGTGTATCGCCTCCTCCGGTGTTGATAGGAAGAAGTAATACCAGCGAAATACGAGCGCCCATTGTGTTTGCCGGAGACTTTGCCAACCCTAACGATCCCGATAACGACCCTGCGCAGTGTCTTCAACCCTACCCGCAAGGTACATTTAACGGTCAGATAGTCGTGTGTGACAGAGGCGAAATTGCGCGTGTGGAAAAGGCGGAAAACGTGGCCGCTGGCGGCGCGGGTGGGTATGTGCTCGCCAATATAGACGGTGGTACCACATTTTTAGCCGATGATGTGTACGTGGTCCCTGGTATCCATATCAAAGCTGAAGAAGGCAATGCGTTAAAAGAATGGCTTAGCGCGGGCACGGAGCACATGGCTACGATTACCGGTGCACAACCATCACAATTTATTGACAATGACAGAGTGGATGTCGTCGCGAACTTTTCATCGCGCGGACCAAACCGAGACATCTCGACATTAACCCCTACCATGAGTGCGCCCGGCGTAAATATCTATTCTGCTTTTGCCGATCAGTCATTTGGTAAAGATGGCGATGTGCCTCCCAGTGCTGGCGATTTTTCTTATTTACAAGGCACGTCTATGTCAAGCCCTCACGTGGCGGGCGCTGCTGCACTTGTAATGGCTGCAAATCCCACATGGACTGTCGACCAAGTGCGCTCTGCACTATCAATGACAGCAACACCTAATATGCGACTGGATGATGAAGTGACCAATGCTGATCACTTCGATATGGGCGCTGGCCGTGTACAAGTGGATCAAGCAGCACAAGTGGGTTTGCTAATGAATATAACGACAAATGCATATATCGTTGCCGATCCTCAGGCAGGTGGCGATCCGCGCGCGTTAAATATGCCAAGCATCACCGATGATAACTGTCGCGCAGTGTGCACCTGGTCACGTGAGTTTGTTGCCACGCGTGATGGTAGTTGGCAAGCCAGTGCAGAAAACGTCAGTGGTAATTTATCCATCGCAATTTCACCCTCATCATTTAGCCTGCAGCAAGGGG
>JBCDMA010000341.1:0-3916 GCA_038744645.1 Pseudomonadota bacterium
CAAGCGCAGTATTGTCTGATGCAAATGCTGCAACGGCGACATTTATAGCCCCTGATGTATTAGCTGATGAGCAGCTGGTATTTGAAGTGGCAGTTTCAGACGGTCAGGATACGTCGACAGCGAGGGTAACGGTTGAAGTGGTCTTTATCAATCAAATGCCGCAGCTTAGCTGGGTGACAACTGAGCGAGCGTTCGATGAAGAATCGAGCTTCACGCTAGAGATGTCTGCTATCGATAATGACAACCAGAACTTGAGCTATGCATGGAGTCAGTTATCTGGCGAGGCTTTATCGTTTGACACCCGCAATGAGAGCAGTATTTCCGTGCAAGCACCGAGTGTCAGTGCTGACAGTCAGGTAGTAATGCGAGTCACAGTATCTGACGGTGTTGATAGCGTCTCCTTAGACATCGCATTAACCGTAAATGATGTCACTGCACCGGCGCCGCCACCACCTGATTCATCCGGTGATTCCGGCGGCGGCACCATGGGATGGTACATGTTGTGTTTGTTATCACTGGCCCTAATGCGTCGTGCGTCGGTTGTTAGGCGTGATAGCATATATCGGTGATGTAAGCGCTTTAATAAGATACAATAGGTAAAGCAGCTTATATATTTGAGAAAGTTTGCGCGCTCAGTCGTTTTAGCTGAGCGCCAAACATGACATAACACCAAACTTTTCGAAGCTTTAGAATTAATGTAGCGCCTGACTTTGCAACGCGATGACTAAATAAGCTTTTAATAGTTACGCAATCTCATCTCTATTAATGCTGGTGCAAAGCCTAACTTTTCATAGGCGCGGATCGCAGATGGATTATCTGGATATACTGTAAGCGAGGCGTTCTTCATTCCTTTTTCACTTCCCCAAGAAAGCAACAATCGAATCAACTCACCATTAATACCCAATCCTCGATAACTATCCGACACGTACATCATGGCTAAATGCAAAAATTGGTCATAATGATAGTATTCTTTGGCTTGTTCAATGACCGCCGCGCCACAACCAACAACGTCTTCTCCATCGATAGCAACAATTAGGTGAGCATTGTCGGACGCAACAAAATCAATAGGATTATAGTACTCGATATGACTTGATTTGAGGCATTCATCCATAGGCCGCTCAGCGGCAACGATGCATTGTAAAAAATCATCTAAGATTGATTTGTCATCAAGAGTCGCTGGTCGGAAGCGAATGTCACTATTTTCCATTCTTAGTACTATATTGCTTATTTTTGCCTAGATTAAAGCACAAAATCTTACATAGTCATTATTTAAATCATTCAAATAGCATTGCTAAAGATATCAACGTCGAATTAAGGTAAATCTAAAATATACGAGGTTAACAAGACCGAAAGTATTATCAAATATCTATATAAAACGGTTCAGCGCGACCGAACGAAGTAAGGTTTGTACGCAGCACCTTATTATTATTTGCAGTCTATTTCTTAATCAAATAATTAAACTTAGGTATTAGAAAACAAAACATTTCACAAACAAAGTTTTCTTTGCTATTAATACAAAAAAGATGTTTTGAAATAAACATCTATCCAACACTAACGCAAAAAACTAGATGGGTTTTAAGGTGAACCAAAAGGGAAATGGCGACGCGTTCTTTGTCCAGTTTTACACATTTCTTTAAGCGCATTCGATGGAATGTAGTTGCCTCGCCGCATCTTAGATTGCGGATCATTGTTTGTTTTTGATGCGCGTTTTTTTAAATGGGATGTAGTTTCAAATTAGCACGAATTCTTAAAATATATATTTCAATACGGTAGGCGCAGTTTTCGGCATACTCAAAGGACAATAAGGGGCAATAAGAATGCCAGCCAAAAGTAAAGCAGTGAATACGAACGCAAAATCAACCGAAATTACTGAAGACAGTGGTGCTGTCTTGGGTCAGTTGAGAGAAATAGTTTTTGGACAAGCACAACGCCAACTCGAAACGGGCATCGATCAACTCAAATTGTATATGGATCAGCAGTTTGCAGCGCTGCAACAGCAAAATGAAGACAGTGCCAAAGCCATTCACACAACCATCTCCAAGATGCGCAATGAATTCCAAGAGTCGCTTTCAAAGAGCAACAAAGAAAATGCGGATCAGATGCTTAGTCTTGGCAGAGAGCTTGATGATGCGGCGAGTAGGTTATCGTCCGAAATAGAAATGAGTGACAATTCGGGCAAGGACGAGGCAAAACAGATCCACCAGCGTATGGATGACGAGGTTACTCAACTCAATAAACAATTCAACGAAAAAGTGCAACAAATCCTGTCGAAACTGGATGCGGTGACACATGAGCTCAGTAGCAGCAAAACGGACCGGAAAACGCTGGCACGTTTACTGGCGACAATGGCAACAAACTTAGAGTCTGACGAGACGGATAGTGGTACAAGTGACAAAAGCGGCGCCTAAACGGTTTTGTGACAATGTCAACTTCACGAGATGATGAAAAACAACTGGATGACCTACGCGCGCTGATCTTTGGCGACCAAGGCGAGCATGTTAATAAAGCCCTAAAGCCGCATGCACGGAAAATGGTGTCGAAAGTCGTCAGTGAAGCCATTGTTGAAAGACAAAAAACCGACAAGTCGATTAACAACATTGTTATGCCACTGGTAGAAGATTCCGTCGAGCAGTCGGTGACCCGTCACGGTGAGAAACTCACAAACATACTGTATCCGTTGGTGGGCAGCCTGGTGAGAAAATCCGTATCGGCATTTCTCAATCAATTCATTGAAAAAACAAACGAAGTCATTGAAACGGCCTTATCTGTCAAAGGTCTCAGCTGGCGATATCAAGCATGGCGAAGCGGCATTCCGTTCAGTCAGTTCATTGCTGCAAAGACGTATCATTATCGCGTAGAGCAAGCCTTATTGATTCATCGAGAAACCGGTTTATTAATCAAAAGCGTATCATTGAATCCTGCAGCAGATGAGGATGCCGATCATATTTCCTCAATGCTAACGGCAATCAATGATTTCGTATCAGACTCGTTTAAATCACAACCTTATGAGCAGCGCTTGGGTGAAGTTAAAACTGACGATTTCGTTTTACTTATTTCGCATGGTCCGCAAGCGGCTCTCGTGGTGGCTGTCAGCGGCACGGTCACCAGCGAAATCAAAGAGATGTTGCAGCAAAAACTTGAAACTATTCATTCGATCTATGCGGAAGAGTTGGCTAAATATGAAGGCGACAATAAGCCGCTAGAAACAAGTGACCCTTTGCTTCGCGAATGCTTGGTAACGCAGGTCAAGGAAGACGCCGTTAAGAAAAAACGAAAACCCTGGTTTGGCTATATATTTGTTGCGCTTCTTATCCTTGTCATTTGTTATTTTCTCTATCAGTCATATTTGACCTATCAATTAAAGTCATCGCTTACCAGGCTCAATGAAGAACCGGGTATAACGCTTTTAGAGATTCAAGACGGAAAAAATAACCAACTGGACGTCACCGTACTGCGCGATCAGGCTAGTCTGAATGTGTCTGGTTGGATAGAGCAAAACGAGCTGAATGCCGCTCGAATTAACATCATTGAAAAGGCGTTTATTTCCGTTGAGCCAGAAATTGCGTTAATCAAATTAAGAGCCTTGGTAGAAGCTACCGACGATGTCACATTAACGGTAGGCGAAAGCATCAGTTTGCACGGTAACTTGGAGTATCAACAACTACAAGCCTTTGATCGCAAGTACACCAATATTCCTGGCATTGATGCACTCGACATTGATACGGAAAACCTAAACGTGCTCGATATTAGTTTTCAAGCGGCTGACCAGCCTGATATACAAAGACAGTTATTTGAGCAATTGATCGGGGACATCGCGCGTATCCAAATAGGTTTTGAAGTGAATGAAATCGATCTTGATAACGTTGCTTTGCAAAGAATTGACGAATTAACCAATTCGCTCAAAGATGCATTTCAG
>JBCDMA010000342.1:0-3872 GCA_038744645.1 Pseudomonadota bacterium
CCTATCTTGTCTTGATTGACTTAAGTGCAATCAATTACATCCATACACTAGATGCGCGTAGCGCAATGAGAGGAAACTTATCATGACTAAAGTTAACCAAAAAGGTTTTACCTTAATCGAACTGATGATCGTTGTTGCCATAATCGGCATTCTAGCGGCGATCGCATTACCGGCTTATAACGGTTATATCCAAAAGGCTGAATTCAGTGAAGCACAAAACGCAACTGCATCTGCAAAATCTGCAGTTGAGGTATGTGCTCAATTGAACAACGGCGTTGGAACCTGTGATGGTGGCACTGAAGGAATTCCTACAAACACTGCTGGCTCAGCTGGCGCTGTTGGTATCCACACTGACGGTGGAGTTATCGTCTCTGGACTAGATGTTGGTGCTGTAGCAGGCGTAGAAACCTATACACTTTCACCCATTTTCACTGCTGGTGTCGTAACGTGGGTATCAGAGTGTAGCCCAACCACTCTTTGCTAGTACACTTGATTTAGCCTTTTAGCATAAATACTTAGCCCAGCAATGCTGGGCTTCTATCTAAACGACAAGTCGTTAGATTGTAGATTTGGGGGAACGATCGATGAGTAAAACTGCAGAAATTTTTATTTGGGCTGGCGTTGACAAATCTGGTGCTAAACGCAAAGGGGAAATTCCCGCAGCCAGCCGCCAAGAAGCAAAAAACATTCTAAGACGCCAAGGAATTTCGGCATCTAAACTAAAAAAACAACCCAAGCCACTTTTCAGTTTCAGTAAAAAGAAGAAAGTTCAACCTGCTGATGTCTGCATACTAAGCAGACAGTTAGCAACGATGCTCAGCGCGGGTGTCACACTTATCCAAAGTTTGCAAATGGTAGGACAGGGCAGTGCAAACCCCGCTGTTCGAGAAATGCTCGAAAAAATCACATTTGAAGTGCAATCGGGTAACCCGCTCTCGCGCGCATTACGATTGTACCCTGAACAATTCGACGACCTGTATTGCGATCTGGTCGAGTCAGGCGAGCAATCAGGCGCACTTGAAACCATGTATGATCGAATTGCAATCTACAAGGAGAAATCAGAAGCGCTCAAATCAAAAATCAAAAAAGCCATGTTTTATCCTGCTGCCGTCGTAGCAGTCGCGTTTATCGTAACCACCATATTGCTAATATACGTGGTACCGCAGTTCGAAGAGATTTTTTCCGGCTTTGGCGCTGAATTACCCGCATTTACGCAGTTCGTTATGGGTATTTCTAAGTTTGTTCAAGATTTTGGCTTATTTATCGCGGCGGGCGGAATAATTGCAGTGATAGCCTTTGCTAAGGCGATGAAAGGTTCTCAGTCGTTAAGAGATACTGTAGATAAAAAAATCCTTACCATCCCTGTGATTGGCGAAATCCTTAAAAAGGCATCCGTCGCTCGATATGCTCGTACACTTTCAACGACGTTTTCAGCAGGTGTTCCGCTGATTGATGCATTGAAATCCGCTGCAGGCGCCGCCGGTAATGCAGTATTTAGAGACGCTATCCTGTATATCGGAAAAGAAGTCTCGGCGGGTACGCAGATGTATGTTGCAATGCGCTCTACCAACGTCTTCCCTGATATGGTGGTGCAGATGGTATCCATCGGTGAAGAATCAGGTTCAGTTGATGACATGTTGCAAAAAGTGGCGAATATCTATGAAGCAGAAGTCGATGATATGGTCGATGGACTCACATCACTGCTAGAGCCATTGATTATGGCGGTGCTTGGCGTTGTCATAGGTGGACTCATCATCGCGATGTATTTGCCAATCTTTAATATGGGTGCCGTTATTTAAACTCGCTACCGCTTCGGATTTTTAGATGCACTAGAGCACACCTTTCTCACTAGAATTAAAAAAAGCGGTTGTAAAATCACCGCTTTTTTCGCACTTGTAACTTGAATATTGTCTTTATTTATTCTCTCGGCCGCCGCTACCTATTCTTTGTGTGTTGATAGGTACAAATCCAAAACTTGATTATTGTGGCGCAGTGTTTGCACTTGAATTTTTGTTAATGAACAAGTGCAGATGAGTATTTGCTAATTAACGCTATCTACATTGATAAGAATATCTACCGTGATTTTATTTTTAGTTGGATGCCACTGATTTTTACAATCGAATATTTTGCAGAAATTGAGTTAAACACTTGTGCGGATTTCACAACAAGACGCTTGCGATGAAAAACCTTAGATACATAGGTTTGCTATCTATTTTTGGATTGATAGCAGCCATATATGCAATGGGTAGCGGCGGCAGTCTCTATTATGATGACGTGCGTCCACTGGGTAACCTTGCCAATGTTGTGGACGTTGATAGTGCAATAAATTATGTAACATCGGAAAGCTCAGGCCCCTTAGGTAGACCCTTATCGATGTTGACATTTTTGCCACATGCAATTCACTGGTCTGAGTCAACGCAACCCATCTTTTGGGGAAATATCTTAATCCATCTAACCTGCGGCCTACTAGTATTCTTACTGACTAAACTACTATTGCGTCTTACCGAATTTAAATCTCCTATCGGGACTCATTTCACCATCGCGTCGGCTGCTGCATTGCTTTGGTTAGTGCTTCCAATCCATGCAGCAACAGTGCTTATTGCAATCCAACGGATGGCACAATTAAGCACTCTGTTTATGCTTTTGGGCTTATGCGTTTATCTTATTGGTCTTCTTAAACAGCAGCAGATAACCATTGATCGCAGACCTATCGTTCTATCGTCAGCCATTATTTGGCAAGTGGCGGGACTCCTATCAGGTACATTTTTTGCCATATTAAGCAAAGAAAACGGCATTCTTCTTCCGGCTCTCATTCTTGTGATTGAGGTTACGTTATTGCGAAATTGCACTGGTATAGACAAGTTTCGAAAAATAAGAGTTCTTTCCGGTCTTTTAGGATTGCTCTTAATCGTTTTCCTATTGGTATTCTACCTTTTTAAAACATGTAATCATCCTGAAGGTCGAGACTATACGACATTTCAGCGCTTAATATCACAGCCCTTTATTTTGCTCGATTACATTCGCCTTGCTTTTATTCCTGCAATTGAAAGCATCAATCCGTTTCATGACAACTATAGGTTTTCAAAGAGTGCTTTCGAGTTAAAAACGTTTTTTGCAATTACTATTCTCTCTATTGCTTTCCTATCAGCAATAAAATTGCGAAAGACTGTTCCCTTATTTAGTTTTGCAGTTCTCTGGTACTTTGTCGCTCATCTGCTTGAGTCAACCACGATCGCATTAGAGCTCGTTTTCTTGCACCGCAATTATCTTGCGCTAATAGGTCCCATCGTGGCGCTCATTATTGCTGCTGCGAAAGTAAAGAATGTTGCGTTAGTAAAGTCATCCTTCATCGGTTACACCTTGGTCATGACAACAACACTTGGTCTAACAAGCAATATTTGGGGCGACAAGCTGATGGCCGCTGAAACCTGGTTTGTTGCTCAACAAGGTTCAGTTCGCGCAAATGAACACCTTTCAAATATGTTGTTGAAAGCCGAAAAATTTGAAGAAAGTGCAAAGGTCACAGAACATCTTGCCAGCATATGCGATGACTGTGCGGGGACAAAGCTTCAGCACGCGGTCAGTAAATGTTTGGCTGGAGATGACGTCAATATAAATGAAGTCCTTGCGTCTGTTCAGTTTGCAATTGCTGACATAAAAAATGCAAACAGACTGCGCGGCCTCCCTGATCAACTGGTTGCTCTCGAACAGTTTAGAACAAATGGTATTTGCGTAAATATTGACGCCGAAAGACTTTATGGAATTAACCTTGCACTTGCTGAACACAAGCTTTCCCATCTATTTAATCCATTACGGCTCATACAAAACATGTATGAAATATCTGTGTCGGAAAAAGACTTTGACGATGCTGA
>JBCDMA010000343.1:0-3855 GCA_038744645.1 Pseudomonadota bacterium
GATGGATCAGCAAACCATTGATGTCATCTCAGCTTTTCAAATGCACTTTTTGCCATGGCGAGTTAATGGCCGCAATGACGAAAGCACAACAGCAGCAATCTTTGCCTTGATTGACAAGTATTTTCCAGACAGGCTAGATGCTCTACTCCAACGCTATGACAATGAAGCGAATCTGCTGCAAAAACCTGTATTTGTTACCAATGGGCAAGTTGACAAATGGTTCAACGCTAATGATAACAACGCCAGTTTCTACGCGTATGCTAGTGCAGGCGAAATCACGATAACCGCATCTCAGTCCACACATGCTGACATTTACATCAATGGTGAAAAACTGCTGTTAAAAGACCCTTTCACGCAATCGCCTGTCACCTATTCATTGCGTAAAAGAACAAGACATGGATTAAATAGCTTTGAAATCGATGACTTTTCCAGTAATGACGCAAGTGTACTTATCCAACTCAGCTATCCGGTCATTTCAAGTAGACAACGCGCTAATGGCACAAACACTTTTACTAGGACCAGCTCCCTTATAAGCACAAAGTTACAAGAAACATCAGGTGCTGCAGAGCTGCTTGTTGTGCAAAAAGGCAACGTTGTACATCATCAAACTTTTGGTGCTATCCCTCAGGTTCTGTTCCACAATAATGATGCTTCTAGTGAGTCTATTGAATCAAACGCCGAATCACATCAATTTGGATTAAATGGAAAACTAAACTCAATATCAACCACTTTGGCCATAATGCACATGGTTACACAAGGTCGCGTCATATTGAGTAAGCCCGTTTATACCTACCTCCCCGAGTATCGCGGTATGGGCAGAGACTTAATTACAGTGGAAGATCTATTGATACACACCACAGGATATAAGAGGCAGCTCACTGACTATCTTGATTTTGAAACAAAAGAATTAAATAGGATGCTTAGCGATAGTGCCTTTGTAAACGATCTCATCATGACTAAACTGCCTGTTGCTAAAGGTTTGAGCGCGTCGTTTAGTGAAATAAACCAACTGTTATTGGCGCAATTAATAGCGCGCTTAAACGGGATGACAGTTGATGAATATGTCACTACTTTTGTCTACCAACCTCTCGGATTGCTAGCGAGTTTTACTAAGAATGAATTTGAAAAAGGGAACACGTACGGAAACGCGTCCCACGACGCTTACAATGCGTATTCAACTCCCACTATGCTTAATCAACTTTATATGCGAGCACCAGATATGGCGGTCCTCGCACAACTAATGCTTAATCAAGGCGGATATGGTTTTACTTCAGTATTTGATACCAATACCCACCTGCGTTTTGTGAGTCCGGACGCGCAGACAAATGAACAAGCATTGGGTTGGCAAACAAATGCGTTTGTCAATGCAAGTGACGCACTGGATGGCCTGCCGTTGTTTGGCAATAAGGTCAGTAAATCAGCATTTGGTCACATGGCTGATGGCCAGTTTTTGTTAATCGACCCGGCGTTGGATTTGTCTGTGATTCTTTTGAGTGAAGGTGCCTTTAGTAGCAAATCTAGTTATGACGATGCGATTGAAATTATCGATTCAATTTATGCAGAAATACTCACAAAACAATAGTCCCAATTACTGCGTTTCTGAATCACTTGAAGTCATGTTGCCGCGACTGAATTCATAAAACATGTCCAGGGCGTGGATCAAACCGCCAGAAGTAGCTTCGATATAAAGCTGTGGAAGCAACTGGTATTTGAGTATCACTTCGCTAGCAGCATCAAACACGCCGACCGCGTAAGTAATTTGCAAATCTTCGGCAATTCGCCCAGTCACTTGTACCTGCGTTGTATCGCCTTGCCCAGCCGTTTGCACATTAAGTGAATCAAACCCTAATGCCTTACCTACCCGTGAAATACGGTTCTCGTTTTTACCAACGCCGTAACCAACCAGCACGTTGATGAGCTGCGTGTTTAAGTCGGCTTGTGAGCCACCTGATAAATCCTGTCCTCGTAACAAATATGAAAGCTGTCTTGCTTGTTCCATGGGCGGTTCAGAGAACAATTCTATTTTTGGTATTATAGGGTTGCCTGACGCCTTAATGCCGGCGACAACATCGCCTTGTGTATTTAAAGGATTCCTCACGGCAGTGATGTCAAACTCAGGTAAAGAAGGTTCCCCGTTGAAATATACGCTTCCAGATTGGATTTGTAATGCTTGTCCCCAAGCATCATACGATCCCGACAACACATTAAGGTAACCGTTTAAAAACGTCTGCATGGGCTGATACGTATTTTTTTCGCTGCCCGGCTGTTGCAACACTGTTAAGTCAAGATCACCGCTCAAGCTTGCCTTCAGTCCCAGTGCATCAATCTGAATCGTTTCTTTCTCTTGTGGGTCGGCAAGCACTTGCAGTTTTATGTCCAACGCAATCGGTAAAAGAGGTTCAGGTGGCTTTTGACCAATGACAATCACATCAGACGATGGCGAGCGAACCGATTCGGGTAAACTGTCAATCTTTATATCAGTCGCATCAATGACTATTTTTCCATCGACATCAATCAGCTCAGGTGTCATAGAAAAGTTGATACTTGGACTTGTCGTTAAATCATAGGTCTTATAGGCAATTTCTAAACCGCTACCCTTAATATCTCCGGCGACGGTCAGTGCTGAATCAAAATTCATATCTGCAGAAAATTCGGCCTCCCCATTTCCAAGTCGAAAACCGCCATTCGTCGAGGCTGTCTTGTGGTCAAAAACGATAGATTGCATGAATTGTGTCAGTGGATAGGTATAAGCATCCAGCGTTAGCGCACCGTCTTCAATAATCGCTTCACCAAATAAGCCAGGTTGAGTCAAATCACCTTCGAACATAACATTTGCGTTAACTTTGCCCTGGAGCTGATTAACTGCAGGTGCGAAACGACGTAAAAGGGACAGCTGCAGATTATCAACAGATAATCTGCCTGCATGTTGATATGCGCCACCATTGAATTCAAGTTTTGACGACAATCCAACCCTGCCAGTTTCTTGCGTTCCTGCAAACACGACTGAGGCGATTTCATCTTGAGTTGCATTGATATTGGCAACGATTGCGGAGATATCTAAACTGTGATTTGTTGTCAGTACTGAACCTTGCATTAAGTTACCGCTCTTGATATTCAACCCATCTTTTTGAGAATACGTGCCGTTCACTGTTGATTTTAATAGCAGCTCACTGCCTGGCCTGAACAGATCTGGGCGAAATACATCCAGTAATTCACCAATATTTATCGTCATCGCTGTGTCGATATCAACGTTATTGCTTTCAAACTCCAAGTCCTTTGTACATAGCTCTGCTTCGGCGATCGGTTCTCGCCAACAATGCCCTGCAAGTTTTGCATGCTGCTGTTCAATATCAAATGAAAAGTCTGTGTTGCTATCTTTGTTCAGCACATAGTCTTCATACTGGAACATGCCCTTTTCCCAGACACCCTCCCAATGCAGCGTATCAATGTCCAAAAGATCTGCTGTGACACGTTGTTCGGAACGCCAGTTCTCAGCATTCACTTCGGCAGAGATTGTTTGGCGGTCCAAATCACCATCAATAGTTAATACCGTTGATTTGACCTCTTGTTTGTTGAACGAAGCATTGTTTGCGCTCAGCGCTAAATGACTTCTCCAATTTGTTTCGCCATTGGTAGTAAACGATACATCAACCTGTTCCAAGCGCGCTTCCTCATAACTTAAATCGCCTGCGTGTGCGGTCACTTTGATATTCGGCGTTAGTATATTACCTTGTATGGTAGCGGCAGATTCAATTGCGCCCGCTGCATCATCGAGAATCTGAGACACGTCTGGAGCTGAGACGTTGAAATCAATTGTTGTTTTTATATCTGATAGCCAGACGTCACTGTATTTCC
>JBCDMA010000344.1:0-3830 GCA_038744645.1 Pseudomonadota bacterium
ACTGACTTGTCGCACAATTTGATCATCGATAACGATTTGACCGCTGTCGATATCGTAAAACCGCAGTAACAGATTGACCAGCGTTGACTTACCTGCGCCTGAACGCCCTACAAGGCCTACTTTCTCACCTGCTTTAATGGTTAAGTCTAATCCATCAAAGACTTTGATATCAGCGTTGCTGCGGGTTTTGTATGCGAAATTGACCTGATTAAAAGCAATTTCACCGCCCTTAACTACAAGCCGTGAGGCATTGTCAGCATCTGTCACTGTAGCAGGCACTGCAAGCGTATCTATACCATCTTGAACGGTACCAATGTTTTCGAATAATGAACTGACTTCCCACATGATCCACTGCGACATGCCGTTTATTCTCAAAGACAAACTGATAGCAATTGCAATGTCACCTGGTGTCACTATACCGTTTGTCCACAAGTATATTGAGAGTGCAGAGATTGAGAATACTAAAAGTGAGTTACTGAACCACACACAACCTTGCAGTACCGTCACAAGTCGCATTTGCGGATAGACGGTATGCAGGAATTTTTCCATGCCTTCTCTAGCGTAAGTTTCTTCACGGCTGTGGTGAGAAAATAGCTTTACGGTCATTATATTGGTGTAACTATCGACAATGCGCCCAGTCATTAATGAGCGAGCATCCGCTTGTTTTTGAGAAACGCGTTTTAATCTGGGTAACAGACTCCGCAGAATGAGAATATAAACAACAAGCCAAACAACTAACGGCATCGCCAACCGCCAATCTGTGCTAAACACAAGCACTACGACAGAGATAAAATATACAGAAATATACACCGCCAAATTGAGGACTTTGTAGACGGTCTCTCTTACCGACAGTGCGGTTTGCATGACTTTGGTTGCGACGCGACCGGCAAATTCATCTTGATAAAATGAAAGACTTTGCCCGAGCAGATATTTGTGCGCCAACCAACGCACTCGCATGGGGTAATTGCCCATTACCGATTGATGCGTGATCGCCGATTCGACCAAGACAACCAATGGGATAACGATTAACACCAACAGTCCCATCAGTATTAAGCTATTTCGTTCTTCCTGGACAAAAGTCGCTGGATCGCGTTCTGCAAACCAATCGACCAATTGCCCCATGAATCCAAATAACGAGACTTCCAAGATAGCGACGAAGGCACTTAATATCGAAGACGCGAGGATCACCTTCCACATGCCTTTTGTATAGAAATTCAAAAACGCCAACAGTTTCTTAGGTGGCTGTTGCGCACTTTCCTGTGGAAAAGGCTCTGTTAAACGTTCAAAAAATGAAAACATTGGATTCGACAAGTAAGAAAGAGTTAAAAAACGCCTTTATTAAAAAGGCGCCGGTTCAGATGCTATGCGGTAATGTAAGCTCTAATTTAAATAAAGCAAGAGAGGAAACATATTCATTGCTATTAAATTATAGCAATGAATATAAAAATCACGCGGTCGCTGAATGCGTTAGATGAACTTAATAACTATCATGATCAGCCAGTAAAAACAGATGCCAAATTGGATCAAGAAAAATACAAATCGTGTCGTGATTGCTGGATTCGACGTGGATATTAAATGCACAACACTCTGTACGACGCGGGCAGCCAATACCACATAAGCCAGACCATTGGTAATCGATGTTGAATCCGTTGCCAAGGCCAGTAGCATTGTCCCTGCAACGATCGGGAAACTTTCAACTGTGTTTAGATGGGCACGTGTGATGCGAAACCCAAAATCACTGACGTCAGTGCCATCGGGACTGAACTTAAGCGATTTGCGCTTATTTTTAGCGTTATGCGCACTTCTATACGCGGGTAACAGTAATAAAAGCAGCATAAGCCAGATGATGTAACCTGCTAATGCAATGATCGTAGCGTTCATGTTGTTTCCTTTTTATAAGTATTTTTTGTCTATGTAATTTTAATCTATGTGGCTTTTACAGAGACCCGTTTACCTTTGATTTTATTTCCTCTAAAACACTTAAGTGCAGGTTTTACACTGCGCAGCTTTACAGCGATGAATGTGGATTGCGCGGACACGATTATCTTTCCGAGATCGTCAGGTGGCAGCATTGCCTGCTTCGTCAAAACGCCCACAATATCGACTTTATTTATCTTTTGTTTTTTGCCTGCGCTTATAATCAATCCCTTGAACAACGCTTGTCTTATCCTATTGGCGTGAAACCGCAACGCTTGGCTCTTTTTACTTGGAATTTTTTGTTGGGTCGCGTCGGCAAGTCTTTCAATGTGATTTTGTTGCATTGCCTCATACAGTACCAACGCTATACCTTTTTTATTTGCCCGTCCCGTGCGACCGATGCGATGAATATGTGTGTCAATATCTACGCTCACGTGCGCACTGATGACCAACTCAACGGTATCGATGTCTAGTCCACGCGCTGCCACGTCGCTTGCTACCATGACGTTCGCACAGGCGGTTTTGAATTTTCTAAGTGCGTTATCTCGTTCTGATTGCTGCATATCACCATGAAGTGCAATAACATCAAATTTATTGCTCAACAAGTATTGGTAAAGTTCATCGACTTCGCGTTTTTTATTGCAAAATACAATGCAGCTTTGTGGTTGATATTCTGTCAAGAGCGCTGCTACCGAGTAGTATCGTTTATTGTCATCAGTCAATTGCCAAGCAACTTGCTCAATCAAATCATGCTGCACCTGCGACTGCACTTCAATAACTTGAGGTTGACGAAAAAGCGGTGATACCAAATGTTGAACCGACGCGGGCAATGTAGCCGAAAACAACATGTATTGTGGATCGGAAACAGATGCATTGATGATATCGAATACACGTTGCATTTGGTCTGCGAATCCCATGTCCATTATTCGATCCGCTTCATCAATCACCATTGTTTGCAGGTTGTCTAACGATAACTTCGACTTGCTTAAGACATCTAATAGGCGCCCAGGTGTTGCAACAATGGCCTCTGGAACATGTTTCAACGACGCGAGTTGAGGGCCAATGGGCATACCGCCGGTAAGCTGTAGCACTTTATAATTGGGGATGGCTTTCGCAATGCTTCTCAATTGCTCTGCTACTTGGTCTACCAACTCTCTGGTGGGACAAAGGATCAATGCCCGCAGACCGCTGGCTTTTTCCAAAGATGACGATTTGCCATTCAGTTGTTTTTGCAAGATAGGTAATACAAAGGCAAGCGTTTTACCGGTGCCTGTCTTCGCTTTTACAATGATATCTTTGTTGGCTAATGCATCCGGAAGTGTCTCTTTTTGAACGTCAGTGGGATTGACTATGCCGAGCGTTGACAGCCTGTCGACGAGGACGGATGAAAGCGGTTGGCTTGCAAAATCCTCGTTATCAACTCCATTAGTGTGCACCTACGCGAGTTTCCATTCTAACGCTTCGCCGGCAAAAAAGGGCACAATATCATCGCCGGTGGCGAGCACAATGTTTTCAGGCACTTGCCATTTTTCCTTCACTAGGGTAATCGTGCCTGAATTGCGAGGTAGGCCGTAAAAATCTGGGCCATAGTGACTTGCAAATCCCTCCAATTTGTTGATCACACCCAAATCATCAAATACTTTTGCATACAGCTCAATTGCACTCCACGCGCTGTAACACCCGGCACACCCACACGCAGATTCTTTTTTGTGTTTTTCGTGTGGCGCACTGTCTGTGCCCAAGAAAAACTTTGATGAACCGCTAGCAACCACTTCTCTTAGCGCCTTTTGGTGTATGTTGCGTTTTAATACTGGCAAACAATAATTGTGTGGGCGAATACCGCCGACAAGCAGATCATTTCGATTCAATAGTAAATGTTGAGGTGTGATTGTTGCCGCTACATTTTCACTTGA
>JBCDMA010000345.1:0-3810 GCA_038744645.1 Pseudomonadota bacterium
AAGCGCCACAAGATAAGGGTTACGAAGATAAGTTTGAAAACGTTATTACAAACAGAACGGAATTGGAAAGAATCAGTGAATTAGTTATGTCTATGCCGCCTCAGCGGCGGCGGGCGTTTTTATTAGTCAAAGTCGACGGACAGTCGCAAGTAGAGGCTGCCGAGAAAATGGGCATCTCAAGACCAGCAGTGACTAAGCATCTATCAAAGGCACTGGAAGCGATAATGGATGAAAGTCAAAGACGCGAGGAAAATAATGAATAGCTCTGAAGAATTAGACTACACACGCAGAAAACGCGCAATTCATTGGTTTCTCACAATCGAAGAAAATGATGCAAGTGATAAGGATTTAGAGGCTTTCGCTGACTGGTATTTAGCCGACTCGTCGAATAAAGATGCATATGAGAATGTGAGAGCTCAATGGGAACAAATGGATGCCTTTACCAGAAAAGATTTTTCTTCTGACTTGAACAAACCTAAACTCGTTCATCAAAATCAATCTGGAATACTAAAATCACATATTGAGATTGCTCCGACAATTAATTTAGAGGAAAACGATTACGTCAAGCAAAAACGAAAAAGGCCACAGGTAAAAAAGTGGTTTTTTGCGATTGCCGCTTCAATCATATTGGTGGTTGGTCTATCGGTATTTTGGCCCTCTTCAAGCATATTCAACCCTCACAACAAACTTGTTTTTCAGTCAAACGTCGCCGAGATCCGCTCTATCTCGCTTGATGACGATAGCTTAATGGTATTGGGCGCTAACAGCCGTGCTTTGGTAGAATTTAATAATAAAGAAAGAGTCGTCGTCGTGACAAAAGGCGAAGCGTTTTTCAAAGTAAAAACCGATGTGAACCGCCCGTTCATTGTTAAAGCAAAGAAGGTGGATGTGAAAGTAACAGGTACCGAATTCGACGTTCAAATAAAACCCAATAAAATATTGGTAGCAGTCGCCGAAGGGGAAGTTGAAGTTATTCGTAGTGAAGATGATCAACTGTTTCAAGTTCAACAAAACATCTCTACGCTGTCCCCAGGTAAACAGCTTGCAGTCAACCTCGAAAACTACTCGTTTAAAAGTTTTGACGTTTCACCCAACAAGGTTGGAGATTGGCGTGACTATCGACGAAGTTATACAGAAGAAACCTTGGAAACTATTATCTCAGACCTTTCGCGTTACTACGATGGCAAAATATACGTTGCTGATCCGGTTGCTAAAGCAATGATTGTTTCCGCCAGTTATGATGTGAGAGATGTCGAGCATGTACTAGATTCACTTACGGAATCACTCCCCCTTATTATCACAAAAAGTCAAAGTGGTTACATCCATATTCAATCAAAATAAGACGACTAAAAAAAAATTTAAAGACTAGGGTTACTCCTTACCGGCCTTACGCGTTATTTACTATCAATAATAATAATTAGCATTTCGATCTGAGATGTTAGTAAAAGGAGTAAATATGCATTCACTGATTTTCAAGAGTAACAAAGTAAGAAGTGCTGTGATAACGGCTTTGGTTGGATTGTCGAGTGTATCGGTAGCTTTCGCTGAAGTGACGACCCCTGTTTCAATCAATCTAGAAGAACAACCACTTAAAGATGCACTTGATAAAGTATCCGAAACCTTTGATGTTACTGTTATCGCGCCAGGTCAGATATTAAGAAATAAACGCGCGCCTGCAATTAACCGCAAAGTAACAACAGATGAAGTGGTTGAAATTTTATTGCAAAATTCTGGGTTAGAAGCGCGTCGGACCAATAGTGGTGCGATTTTGGTGATACCTCAAGAATCAAAAAAAAGGACCATAGAGCAAAGTGAGTCTTCAGCGAGTAATTCTGGCTACGAGTCAATTAATCAAGAAGTCGAAGTGATCGAGGTTGTTGGGAGTGCTATTGGAGACCTCTCACGCGCTTTCGCCGGCGGACAGGTCGCCACTGGCCAACAGCTTGGATTGTTGGGCAATCGTGACCGTTTAGAAACACCTGTTAGCACTACAAGTCTTACATCAGAATACCTCGAAAATACACAAACTATTCGGTTAAACGACGCATTACAAAGTTTTACCTCTGTACAAGCAACCACCACACCTAATCAAGGTAACGGTGGTGGTTTCCAAATCCGAGGTATTCAATCTGGTTTAAGAAGTGTTGCATTTGCGGGATTGGGCAATGTGTTTTATGAAGCACTACCGTCTACGGTGGGCATTGAACGTGTTGAACTAATCCGAGGTCCTTCAACGCTGTTTACCGGCTTAAGTTCCGCTTTCTCGAATGGAGTGGGCGGTTTTGTAAATCTCATTCCCAAAAGGGGCGCTGCCCAAGGAGAAGGTTCGTTTAGTGTGGGTTACAAATCAGATTCGGTTGGATACACGCGCCTAGAATATGGAAGTCGTTCTGGAGATGCAGACGAATGGGGGTACTATTTGGGAGGCGAGTTCTTATCGGGAGAAACGCAAGTAGACTCAAATGAAAGAGAAGAAAAGCAATTTGCTGCCTCTCTTGATTATAACGGTGAAGATTTTAGAGCGCTTGCCAATTTTATCTATACAAATACACAAGTCGATGGACAGTCCCGTGAAATTTTTGGCGCAATCGGACCGACCTTACCTGTAGATTTTAATACTTCAAACAACTTTAACCAGCCTTGGGCCTTTATCAACGCTGAGTCTCTCATCAGCATAGTTCGCTTGGAATACGATATTACTTCAACAACAAATGCTTATGGCATCATAAGTCACTCGGTTCATGACTGGGAAGCACTTTCGGCATTTCAAAGTGCTTTGCAGCCAAATGGTGATTTCACTTCAGACGTCGGAATTTTTGATACAGACGATATTAAACGAACAAATGTTGAGACAGGTGTTCGTTCTCAATTCCAAATCGGTGAGGTGAGCCACAACTTTGTGATTGCATTCACTTACGGCGAACAGAGTGAAAAATTTGATTTCGTGGGTTTTGATCCTGCCGACCAATTCACCAACAATATTTTTAATCCTATCTCGTCGCCAATACCCGCTATAGAGTCGGCTGCACCTCCTAATAATACAAGCGAAAACACTTTCTTTGGGGCGACCGTCGCCAACACCTTTGGCTTTTTTGACGATCGATTACAGCTTACAACAGGATTGCGTTACCAAGATATTGAGACAGAGAGCTTTGATGGTACTACAGGTGTGCGTACAGATATCGCAGAAGGTGATAAATGGTCACCGGGCATTGCTATCTTGTACAAAGTCACTGAAGACATATCGGTGTATGCAAATTATCTCGAAGCACTTTCGAACGGCGGCCAGGCCCCTGATTTTGCCGTTAATGCAGGCGCGCAACTTGGCCCTGTTGCATCAGAATCATATGAAATAGGCACCAAATTAAATGTTGGCGACATTGGGTTTGATATTGCTCTATTCCAATACAACGAGGCCCAAACGGACACCGACCCAGTCACAGGTATATTTGCAAAAAATGGTGAGAGACGTACACGTGGGTTGGAGTTAACTGCATTTGGTGAAGTTATGCCTAACCTACGAATTATAACTGGAGCCTCAATCTTCGACTCTGAAATCACCGAAAGCACAAATAATGCAACGATTGGTGAAAGCAGAGCCGGTTTGCCAGATTATCGGCTATTTGCAAATATTGAGTATGATGTCCCCACATTAAAGCAACTAACATTTACTGGGAGAATTCGTCACCAAGCAGAAGCGCGAGTGATCCAAGGCAATGATTTAGACATGCCCGATTGGACAACGGTTGATTTAGGTCTTCGCTATGCATTCACCGACAGCACTCGCTTTTTGTTAAATGTCGAGAACGT
>JBCDMA010000346.1:0-3805 GCA_038744645.1 Pseudomonadota bacterium
CGCTATCACTTGTTTTATCTTTATTTTGCGGTGATAAACCACTTTCAGCTGCTTCTGCGTTTTCAGGCGATTGCGATTCGCTACCGACAGGCTGATTGTCGATAACTTGAGAATGTTCATCGGTATTATCTGTGTCGATAGCAGCTTCGATAGCAATATCTGGTTTCGAATCGTTTGCATGGGCTGGCCTCGCAGCCTGAGTAGCCATACTTTCCGCACTAACAGTCGGCTTTTCAATTGCTGGTGACGTATCGATATTTTGCTTAACTGTTGTTTCTCTAGATGTAGTCTCTGGTGTTGGCTGCGCCAAAGACTGTCCCTCTGCAGTCGCCGTTAAGTCGGCAGCCTGCTGCGTAGGGGATCCAATTTCGGCAACGCGCACACTTGGACGTTTGTCTCTTCTCGCGCGTCTTTCAGCGGGCTTTCGTTTGGGCCTTGCAGCCTGTTTGCGCCGTTGTGAATCAGCTTTTTCAACAACCTCTGTTTGTTCTGCTTTTTGCGGTTTTTGACCTTTGGTATTTTGTTTGTTTTCAGCCTTTTGATAATGAGACTTTCGTGTCCTATTCGATTTACCACGATTGTTACTGCGTCGTTTTGATTGCGCATTCTGGTCGTGTTTACGCTTGTTTGGCTGTGGCTGTGTTTCAACCTCATCTGTTTCGAACAGCTTAGCAAACCACTTGCTCAATTTTTCGAGCAACCCAGGTAGTTTTGCCGTGCTTTCAGAAACTACCGGGGACTCCTGGATAACGGGCGCTTGTGTTGGCGCAGTCATACCCTGTAGTGCCGGTGTTTCCCGTTTAATAGTTTGCTCAGTCGTTTGAAGATCTGTGGTTTCTTGCTCCGCCAAATCTAATTTATAACTGAGTTCAGCACCGACATCAGCGGTTCGTTTCCGCGTTAACTGAAACTTTGGCGTATCCATGTTCGGATTAGGTAATATCAGCAGACTGACGTTTTGGCGTTGCTGAATTTTCTGAATCGCATCTCTTTTTTCATTCAGCAAGTAAGTTGCCACCGGGACCGGTAATTGCGCTTGGATCTGACCAGTATTGTCTTTTATGCTCTCTTCTTCAATTAGCCTTAGCACTGCTAATGCAGTGGATTCTACACTTCGAATTGTGCCCTGTCCGTCGCATCGTGGACATGGGATATGCGCCGATTCTCCAAGTGACGGGCGCAAGCGTTGCCTTGACATCTCGAGCAGACCAAATCGTGATATTTTGCCTAGCTGAATGCGCGCACGATCATTCTTTACCGCATCTTTCATGCGATTTTCTACTTCGCGCTGGTGTTTGACCGGTGACATATCAATGAAATCAATAACGACTAAACCGCCTAAATCTCTCAGACGTAGTTGCCGAGCAATCTCATCAGCGGCTTCTACATTCGTATTTAATGCCGTTTCCTCGATGTCGACGCCTTTCGTCGCTTTCGAGGAGTTTATGTCGATCGATGTAAGTGCTTCAGTCGGGTCAATGACGATAGAGCCGCCTGAGGGCAGTCTGACTTCTCGTTGGAATGCAGACTCAATTTGAGATTCGATTTGATAGTGCGAAAACAAAGGCACATCACCCGAATAGAGCCTAACGCGATTGACGAAATCTGGTCTCACTAAACCAACGTGTTGTTTTGCTTGTTCATATACGTGCTTCTTATCGATTAAAATTTCACCGATATCACGACGTAAATAGTCTCTAATAGCACGAACGATAACATTGCTTTCTTGATGGATCAGAAAAGGGGCAGAACGTTGCTCAGCGGCTTCTGAAATTTGCTCCCAAAAATGTTTGAGTACACTCAAATCCCATTGTAACTCTTCAGCTGCTTTGCCAACACCAGCTGTTCGCACAATTAGGCCCATTCCATTGGGTAAATCGAGCTGACTCAACGCGCTTTTCAACTCTGTTCTTTCATCGCCTTCGATACGCCTTGATATACCGCCCGCACGAGGATTGTTTGGCATAAGCACCAAATAACTTCCTGCAAGGGAGATAAATGTTGTTAATGCTGCACCTTTCTGACCACGCTCTTCTTTGTCAATTTGAACAATGACTTCAGTGCCTTCAGATACAACGTCTTTTATACTGGGACGGCCTTCGAATCGATAACCATCGGGGAAGTAATTTCGAGCGATCTCTTTCATCGGTAGGAAGCCATGCCTCTCTGCTCCGTAATTTACGAAAGCTGCCTCTAGGCTTGGCTCGACGCGGGTGATCACTCCTTTGTATATGTTTGCCTTTTTTTGCTCGTGTCCGGGACTTTCAATATCAAGATCATAAAGCTTTTGCCCATCAACGAGGGCAACACGCAACTCCTCTTGTTGAGTTGCGTTTATCAACATTCTTTTCATTGTTTTACTCTGTATTTCTACAGAATCGATAACTGACCACAAGAATCTCTCGATTGTTGTTGTTTTATCTATAATTCACTATCTTCCATTCTGGACAGTTACTTTATCTGTCCTAATACATGTTTCGCAGTATCGATTCTTTCATTTATTACTACGCCCGACTTTTCTTCTTTCGAGCATGTCTTTTGTTCTTTTTTGATTTATTTCTATAAATCAAATGCTTCAAATAATAATCTGATTTTAGATGTTCAACCTACTCACTATTGTTCCTTTGCTACTCGGAATCCTGAGTGTGAGTATTACCAACGTATTTCACGTTCTTCCTATTTGATAATAAATAACACTGAACAGCTAAAACCATCTTATGGTATCATATAAATTAATGATTACACAGGAGTAATCAGACACACATCTTCATTTCTCTCACGTAAATCGTATATGCCGCCACAGACACAACCCGTTAGATTCGTCGAAATAAGCGAAAATAATCATCAACAACGCATCGATAATTTTCTTATCCAGCAATTGCGTGGCGTGCCAAAAGGCAAAGTGTATAAAATTTTGAGAAAAGGAGAGGTCCGGGTAAATAAAAAAAGAATAAAACCCGAATACAAACTGCAAGCAGGTGACATCGTAAGAATACCGCCAATCCATATTGCTGAATCAATCGAATCCAGTCGCCCCTCAGATAAACTCAAACAACTTATTTCAAACAGCATACTGTACGAAGACGACCGTTTAATTGTTTTAAATAAACCATCAGGCATTGCAGTACACGGCGGCAGTGGGATACGCTCAGGAGTGATTGAAGTATTAAGAGCTTCTCGGCCAGAGTCAGACTATCTTGAACTGGTACATAGAATTGATCGTGATACTTCAGGGTGCCTTATGATAGCTAAACGTCGCTCAGCATTGAGAGCGCTGCACGAGCAGTTGCGAAACAATCAGATGAAGAAGGTCTATCACGCGATCGTTAAAGGACATTGGGATAAAAATACGCGGCAGTGCACTGCGCCGTTGCATAAAAACCAATTGGCGGGTGGTGAAAGAATAGTTACAGTGGATGAAACGTTGGGGAAACAAAGCAAAACTCAATTTCGTCTTATTGGCACCAGTCAACATTTTAGTGTGATACAAGCACAACCTATCACAGGCCGCACACACCAAATAAGAGTGCACTGTACACACCTTGGGCATCCCATAGCAAATGATCCTAAATATGGGGATGAAAGTTATGATAAGGTAATTAAAGGCATGGGATGCAAGCGATTGTGTTTACATGCATATTCGATAGAGTTTACGCATCCAGTGACTGAAAAGCGCACGCTTATTACAGCAACTCATGATGACCAAATGCAAAAATTAATGGATTCATGCCAATAAAATACACGCATATTATTTTTGATTGGGACGGCACTTTGATGGATTCATCTGCAAAGATAGTGCAGTGTA
>JBCDMA010000347.1:0-3749 GCA_038744645.1 Pseudomonadota bacterium
ATCGGCTCCATCTTAAGTGAAAAGGCCTCTATTGGTGTGGGAGAGCTTGATAACACCTATTCTACTATGGGGCCATTAATCAAAGCTGGTATGGAACAAGACGTCGAGCATGTTGCGCGCTCAATTCACCGCCAGTACATGGTGTCCATTGGGGACAAACATTTTCACGAGAGTATCAAGTTTGTCGACAAGCCATTTTTAAACATATTTGATTTTGATTACATCAGCGGTGATACCACTGCACTCGACGATCCTAATGGCATTGTGATCACTGAAGAGATAGCAAACAAGTGGTTTGGACGCGTCGATAATGTCGTGGGTGAAAGCATACGGTTTAACCACGAGCATGATTTTTTTGTTAGCTCAGTTGTTAAAGACGTGCCAATAAATACGCATTTTCATGCGTTAATTACAGGCGCCGGCATTGAGATCATTAGCTCACTTGTCGCGTTGAACAGAATTGCTGATTGGGATTTGGAAGGCAATTGGAACAATATTAGCACCGGTCATCACACCTATGTCATGACCCCTCAACCTGCAGATATCCCAACCCTTCAGCAAAAAGTGAATGCTATTTTCGATAGCAATGTAGATCCTGAAATGCAGGAAAACTTCATGCGCAGCCTGACGGTAAGGCAGCTTAAGGATACCAGTTCTGCAATTTGGGATATGGTGGGTATGCCAGTCATTGAAAGCGTTCAGCTTTTGGGATTATTGGTATTGGTTATCGCCATTGTGAACTATACAAACCTAGCAACAGCGCAGAGCATGGGCAGAGCGCGTGAGGTAGGCTTGCGAAAAACCATGGGCGCAAAACGTTCACAATTAATGGCACAATTTTTACTGGAAAGTTTAACTACAGCTGTTTTTGCTATGCTCATTGCAATGGCGATTTTAGAAGCAGCCGTCCCAGCATTTAACGAAGTGAGCAATAAAGTGGTTCAATTGGATTACATTGCGCTGATGCCGTGGCTTTTGACTACCACAGTTGCCGTTGGACTTATTGCGGGTGCATACCCTTCCGTGTTGATAACGAAAACAGCACCAATCACCGCACTCAAAGACGGGCACAACAAAGGCGTCAAAGGCAATCTGTTTCGTTCGACCATGATTGGCGTACAGTTTATGTTGTCTATCTTTATGTTAGCCGTTGTGATGATCGTGTTTTTTCAAAATGAAAAAGTCAGACAAACCAGTAATATTTATCCAAAAGATGAAGTGCTCGTAATCGAGCGTGCTGGCATACAGTCCATTAAAGACAGGCACGATGTCTTAAAAAGTGAATTGCTCAAGGTAAATGGTATCAGTCATGTATCTATGACGATGCAAGTGCCGTTTGAACAGAGTAATGCCCAGCGAACTGTAAGCAAACTAAAGGGCGACGAAGAGAACAAGCAAAGCTTTAATCTTAATTCAATAGATTATGACTATCTGGATACTTTCGACATACCGCTTGTTGCAGGTCGCAACTTTGATAGGAACTTAGGTGCTGATCAATTGCAGGAAGAAGAACGGCGCCAAGCAAATGTCATTGTCAATGAGCTCTTTATTAGCAATCTCGGGTTTGGCTCGCCGCTACAAGCTATAGGTCAGTCCGTGTGGGGCTCTGTTGGTGAAGAAACCGATGCGTTTGAGTACACCATTGTTGGCGTCATTGAAGATCAGAATTTTCAAGGTCTACACAATGCCATTAAACCTTGGTTGTTTATGATTGATGCAGACGACCACAGCAATGTCGCAATTCGCATTGAGCAAGGCGCACCTGCAAATACCGTATCTGAGATTGAAGAGGTTTGGCAGCGCGTGATCCCCGACTACCCGATTGAGCACGGTTTTCTGGATGATGTTTTCAATGAGATCTATGTTGTATACAAAGCAATGAACGGTGTATTGGCTGGTTTTGCTGCTTTGGCATTGCTGTTGGCGCTGATTGGTTTATTTGGCATGGCAGCGTTTATGGCAAGAGGTAAAACCAGAGAAATTGGCATCCGCAAAGTCCTGGGTGCATCGCTAATGCAAATTATCCGATTGATCAGCTGGCAGTTTTCAAAGCCGGTTATCTGGGCCATTGTCGTCGCATTGCCATTGGCTTATATGGCATCCAGTATGTATCTGCAGTTTTTTGCAGAGCGAATTGACGTACAGGTACCGCTTATTCTTTTTGCGGGGATAGTCGCGGTAGTGCTTGCGTGGGTTATCATTGCATTCCACGCGCTAAGAGTAGCAAGAGCCAACCCCATTCATGCGTTGCGGTATGAATAAGAACCGACTTGATGTAGTAAAGGCAAAGCATTAGGCTTTGCCTTTGAGTAGTTCGGGAGATTCAGTTTGTAAGTCCTCTAGCACTGACTGAATGAATTCAGGTGTCCGCTCAAACTTACATAACGGAACTGCGTAGCGACGAATGATATTCATCGGTTGGGTACTCAAAAAGACTATCTCATCAGCCAGCGCAATTGCTTCTGATAAATCATGAGTGACTAAAACGGCAGCGGTTTGATATTGATTCAGTAGCGACAGCAGTAACGCGTGAAGTGCCTTGGCGGTCGGTTTATCGAGAGACGAAAAAGGTTCATCTAGCAATACAAGCGATGGCAATCTGGCAAAAGCGCGAGCAATACTGACACGTTTTTGCATGCCGCCCGATAGTTGATTTGGGAAAGCATCAGCACAATTATTCAGTTCAACTTGGTTGAGCAGTTCCTCGCATCTTTCAGGTGTTAAGTCAGGGTTGATTAGCGTCAGGTTTTGACTGACTGTTAACCAGGGAATGAGTCGCGGCTCTTGAAAAATATAACTCAAATTATCTACTTGACGCGTTTGAATATGATCAAATGACAGTAACCCTGCGACTGTATTTAACATAGTTGTCTTGCCGCATCCTGAGGGGCCAATGAATGCGACAAGATCGCCCGAAGATACTGAGAATTCGCACTGTTCTATTATGGGCTTGCCGCCCAGCTCAATGTTATTTACGTCAAAATTAAATGCGGACATCGTCTCTTCCCCGTTGGATCTTTCTTTCTAGCGGTTTGAAAATTAAAAAGTCCACAAGAAACATGATCACCATAAAGCTGAATGCATACGCCAAAATACCTGCAATATCAAAAAATTGAAACAAGTTATGCAAGCCAAATCCTATACCGTCGCTCCTGCCTAATAATTCCACGACCAGCACAATTTTCCAAATAAGCGCCAAACCGTTTCTCGCCGCAGCCAGAATGAAAGGGTATAACTGAGGCAAATAGATACTAAAAAATGTGCGCATGCGATGGACGTTATACACCTTAGCTACTTCCATAAGTTTACTATCGATGACACGCGTACCTTCTCTAACAGCCACAATCACCATGGGCAACTTATTGATAAACACCGCAAGTATGGCTGCTGATTCTTCTAAACCAATCCAGATATAACACAAAATAATTGTGACCAGTGCAGGTAAGTTTAAAAAGAACAATAAAAAGGGTTGGAGTAGGACATTGGTTGTCTGAAAGGTGCCAAGGGCTATGCCTATGAGCATACCGATGAACATGGCAAGAAAAAAACTGATGCTAACGCGAGTAAGCGTTGCGGTTAGGTCCGATAATAATGTTCCCTGCGTCCAATGAAATAACCAACTCTTACCTATTTCTAGCATGCCAGGAAGGTAATCAGGTGCATAGACTATCGTGACCAACTGCCATATCGACAGAACCATTATGATCAACGTGCTTTGCCATAAAAACGCTTGCAACCGAGGTGATTGG
>JBCDMA010000348.1:0-3746 GCA_038744645.1 Pseudomonadota bacterium
ATCAGTGTAGGCAAAATGAGCCAAGTGCTCACAAACATTTTCATCAATGCGGGACAGGCAATTAAATCGACGGGTAAGTTTGGTCAAATTACCATCTCGACACAATCTCAAAAAGACTGGGTCGAAATTCGAATCAAAGACGATGGTCCGGGCATATCGGAAGAAAACAAGGCCAAATTATTCAACCCTTTCTTTACCACCAAACAAGAGGGTGAAGGAACGGGTTTAGGCTTGTCCATCAGTATAGGCATCATTAGTGATCATGGCGGTCAAATTGATGTTGAGAGTAAATTAGGTGTAGGCACAACGTTTATTATTCGTTTGCCAAGTAGTAATCAACAAGTAATGACCAGCAAGTAGGAGAAGTGCTATGACGGACACAGAAGAAGTAATCAAACCCAAAGTGCTTTTTGTCGATGACGAAGTCAACGTATTAAAATCAGTAAAGCGAGCCTTGTTCAAGTTGGACGTTGATTTGATGTTTGCGGATTCGTCTGAAAAAGCGCTCGAAATCATATCCAAAGAATTAGTTGACGTAGTCGTGTCAGACATGAAGATGCCTGGTATGAACGGCGCGCAATTGCTGTCAAAAATAGCGGAGTTACAACCTCACACCTTTAGAGTTGTGCTAACTGGCTATGCAGACATCGAGTCAATTCGTATGGCTGTCAATGAAGGAAAAGCACATCGTTTCTTAAACAAGCCTTGGGATAACGATGAACTCATTGCGGTGATTGATGAAGGCACTGAACGTTGTAAATTACGAACGGAAAATGAAAAACTTTATGTTGTAACGCAAACACAAAATTTCCAATTAAAGAACGTCAATCTGGAATTGGAAAAGAAAGTGCTGATGCGCACGCGTCAAATCAAACAGGCGTTGACGAGCATAAAGCGACATAATTCTGCGCTTGAGAAAGTGTTATACAACCTTGTGGTAATAAATCCAGACATTGATGGCCAATTTGCAAGATTGGTTAGAGACAGTGCCCTGGCGTTGGCAAATCATTTAAACTTGGATGCAACCGAGTGCCATAACATTGGGTTTGCGGCACTGCTCTGCGAAATCGGCTTGTTGGGTATCACGCCCAAGCTGTCTAAAAAAGCATTCCTAAAAATGAACTACGAAGAACAAAAGCTATACGAGAGCCAAGTTGAGCATGCGGCTTTGATATTAGCGCCGATTACGGACATGGAAAACTGCGTGCATTACATTGCCAATCAATTTGAGTCTCTTCACAACAATCTCAAGGATGTACCTATTGGAAGCCGCGTCGTTGCTATTTGTCGCGACTTTTGGCGATATCGCCTTGGACGCATGCTTGATGAACATCTCAACGAAGAGGACACACTGATTGAAATGCGAAAGCATGTTGGTAAAAAATATGACAAAGCGATACTTAGTCAATTTGCCGAAATTGCCGAGCAAATCATGCAAGATGTCGACTTTGGCGAAGTTAAATCGGAAGCGCTCAAACCGGGTATGATCCTGAAAAACGATCTATTCAACGCACAGCAATTGTTGATCCTGCCTGAAGATCACGTGTTTACGGAAGAAAGTATCGCCAAACTAAAACAATTCGAGGAAGGCGCAGGTAACTCCTTCATGATCAGCGTATCAATGCCAAAGGATGATGATGAAGAGGTGGCTGCGGAGTAGACTTTAGCAGCTGCAGCTTAGCCTAATTTAGCAACTCAACACCCTTGCGCTTCTTATAAATGTGGTTTATAAAAAGCCATGGAATTGAAACAGCTAAAATACTTTGTCGCGCTCGCTGAAGAACTGCATTTTCAGCGGGCAGCACGGCGAGTCAGCCTTACACAACCCGCTTTGTCTTATCAGCTTAAATCCTTAGAGACTGAATTAAATGTCAGTCTTATCGAACGCGATCGTCGGAATGTAAATCTGACTGAAGCAGGTCAGCATTTTTACAGTGGTGCTAAGCGTATCTTAAAGGACATGAACGCACTTACCCGAACCACACAAGAAAAAGACGATGCTAGACCCTTAACACTTAAGGTTGGCTATTCCGAGTCTTTGAATTTGAGCGTTGCTGTAAACAGCATCTTTTCATCGCCTGAGAAGCATCCGAACATTACGGTTGATCAGCGCGATATGCCGACAAACGATATTTTTGATGCAGTGAAGGAAGGTGAAATTGATATTGGACTCGCTGCATCTACCGAAACTCATTCTTCATTGCACTGTAAACCGGTTGTGAAAGGATGCTGGACGTTACTGATGCAGGATACCCACCCGCTAGCAAGGGGAAAATCCGTATCGTTGACAGATATAGACAAACTGCCCTGTCTGCTGTTTGACCAATCGAAGAACCCCAAGTTATTTGAATGGTGGATGGACAAATTTACGAAAGCTGGCGTTAGACCCAATATTGTATTGCAACCTAAGCAAATCGATGCAGCTTTGCGAATGGTCGCCAACGGGAGCGCACTTTTTATTGTGGCTTCTTATGCCGTCAAAGAAACACCCGCAGGATTAACCCAGCTACCCTTTAGATTTGCTAATAACGAGATAACAATAGGCGCCACTTGGCACCAAGAAAATGAATCGAAAGCACTAGAATACTTCTTGGAATCTTTAGGCGATTGACTCACTTAGACGGCAACTTTTATCATTCCGCAGATATGATTAATTCCTAAGTAATCAGATAGCGACCATACACTTCCCTTTCAAACGAAACTGAACTACCTGCTAAATTCTAACTCTACTTTTTACGATACGTTTTACATCTGGGTATTTTACTTCTGGGTAATGACTGTCGATAACTAATCACGACTGACAAAAGCCATTTGTGATAAAACGTATCACTGATAAACGCCACTAGGGATTAATTAACCGTGAAAATTAACGTTAAAACCATCGCAAAGCACATCAAAGCTAATCTGGGCTTTCTCGTTTTTGTGCTGATCATGTTCGCTAGCCGCAGTAGCTTGGCAGATTGGTATCACGTCCCGAGTGGTTCAATGCTGCCTACGATTGTTGAAGGCGATCGCGTCTTTGTAGATAAGACGGCATATCAACTGCAAATTCCATTTACAGATATTAATATCGTTGAAACAGGCGCACCCGAGCGCGGCGACATTGTCGTCTTCTTTTCACCCAAAGATGGAACGCGATTAATAAAACGCTTAGTAGGTGTCCCGGGCGATGTTATTGAAATGAGAAACAACCGGTTAATTCTAAACGGCAAATCAGTTGACTATCATCACCAAGAAAACCAGCTTATCGAAAGTCTTGGAAAAGGCCATTCAATTCAGGTTATTCCAAGATTGAACGGCAGTGGTAATTTCAGAGAAGTGATCGTACCCGACGAACACTACTTAGTATTAGGAGATAATCGCAACAACAGTGTCGATTCTCGATACTATGGCTTTGTACCGAGACACCTATTACAAGGCAAGGCTACCACCGTGGTTTTTTCAAATGATCTTGAAAGCAATTTTTCCTTCAGGACAGAACGCACGTTAAAGCCCCTTATCTAGTCGGTCGCTCGCGTCAATCACGTTAATAAAGCTTTAGAATATTACTACAAGGCATGTTAAAAATGACGCGTCTAAAAAGTTAGTTCATAAGAGAGGTAATAACGTTGTTTAAACACTTAGGATTTGGCCTGAATATCATTGCGCTAGGGCTATTCTTTCCAGGCATCTTATTACCCATGTTTAATTTAGAAATGGTGCTCGCCGCCAGCTTATCTGGTTCTGCAACCATTTCTTCAGATTTG
>JBCDMA010000349.1:0-3744 GCA_038744645.1 Pseudomonadota bacterium
GCCAGAAAAAACACTCAATGTATACCGGCAAGCGAGCAGTGTTTATGTTGATCCCACGAGCTTTAAGCGCTATACGCCATATGTTGAAGCGCTCGAATCGGCGGATGTATCTGCCTTGGTTGCATTGTATGAAGATTATCGCGAAGAGATAGAGTTGCGGTTTGAAGAGATCTCCAGACCCGGAGAGAGTTTTGATGATGCTTTAATCGAAGCCATTGATGTATTGCTAGAGACGCCAACAGTTTCACTCCCTTATGAGGTGTATTCAGAGAGTGTAATGTACAAGTTTAAAGATCCGAGTATTGAAAACCTACCAGCACCTCAAAAGCAACTATTGCGCACAGGTCCAGATAACGTGAAACGCATAAAAGCTATATTGCGCAAAGTAAGAAACGAGCTGAATAGTTGACAGATTTCTTGAGTCTGCAGGCTCAACTCAAGGACGTTAGCCAAGCAGACCAGCTGCCGCCTGTGGACAAATGGGACCCGCCGTTTTGCGGGAATATGCCGCTGATCATTAAGTCTAATGGGCAATGGTGGCATGCTGGAACACCCTTCACACGTGCAAAGCTGGTGCAATTATTCGCCAGTGTCTTGAAAAAAGAGGGCGATGATTATTTCCTCGTAACCCCCGTGGAAAAAATAGGCATCACCGTCGAAGACGTGCCATTCATTGTTGTCGACAGCGATGACGCCCAACGAGGCATTGAAGTTACCACGCAAGTCGGGGAACGTTTTGTGCTCAACGACGAACACAGTGTTGAGTTGCGTGATTTTAAGCACCAAAAAGTGCCTTATGTTCACGTTCGAAATGGGTTATGGGCGAGAGTGCATCAAAACGTCCTTTATCGCTGGGTGGAGGGGGCAACTGAAAGCAACTCGCCCTCTTTGACAAGGTTGAACCTTCGAAGCGGTAATGTGTCATTTTGTATTGGTGAATTACCCAACGAGTAGCCTTACGGTGTCAATCAAAACGCGCATTAAAGGCATGATCAATTCAAAGTATATGTTGCCTGGCATCGGCCTGGCGTCATTCTTAGAATCGATCATCGTCCCTATACCGCTGGAAACCTTGCTGATCCCGCTCATGCACGCGCGACGAGAACATATATGGGCAATTGCAGCCGTGACTACGCTGGGTTGTCTGCTTGGTGCCGCAATTGGATATGCTGTAGGTTACTATTTTTTCGAAATTATCAAAAACGGACTCTTTACGCATATTACAACCGAAACGCAATTCAATGAATTTAGAGATCAAATCAACCAAAACGGTTTCCTGTTTGTTTTTAGTACAGGCGTGACCCCAGTGCCGTTGCAGGTGGCTATGTTTGTCGCCGGCGTTACGCATTATTCCTTTGGATTCTACATGCTTGCGGTAGCAATCAGCCGTTGTATCCGCTATTTCGGGTTCGCCTTGTTGGTCAGGCACTTCGGCGATAAAACCGAAAAAGTCATTCGAAAGTATAAATGGCAGGTCGGGTTTTGGATCTTGTTTTTGATTTTATTGGCTATTATCTACAGAACGTTCAATTAACATACAAGTACATGGAGAAAAAATGAAAAAGCTATGTTTATGCGTTGCAGCTTCCTTGCTCATATGCGGTTCAACCGCCTTTGCGGATGTTACGGAAAAAGTTGAAGCGGCGATGAAATCTGATATTCGCACGCAAGCAGAAATTGATCGCGACAGGAATAGAAAACCCGTTGAAACGTTGAATTTCTTTGGGTTGGAAGAGGACATGTCCGTGGTTGAACTCATTCCAGGTGGTGGATGGTATACCAAGCTCCTCGTGCCATTGTTGGCTGAAAACGGCACATACTACGCTGCTTATGGCACAACGCGAGTTGAAAACAGTCTATCTACCCTGCCGGGTTTTGAGCGCATGAACATCATCGCAAAAGATGCCAACTTGTTTCGCGAAGAGGGTGCTCGGTTTTACTCACTTGAACAAGCTGGACTTGGCGTGTCCGATATAGATATGGTGTTGACCTTCAGAAACTATCATAACTTTGGCGACCAAGGCCGTGCAGCAATGAATGACGCCGCATTTGATGCTTTAAAACCGGGCGGGATATATGGCGTTGTAGATCATACTGCTAGACATATGGAGCCAATGACATCGAGCAACCGCCGCCGTTTTGATCCCGTCAAAGCAATAAAAGAAATTCAAGACGCAGGCTTTGTTTTGGTTGATTTTTCAACGCTACATTATAAAGAAGATGATGAACTTGAATATGAAGTTGGTGCTCGCTCAGTCAGTGGAAATACTGATCGCTGGACATTAAAATTCATGAAACCAGAGTAGCTTTTAAGTGAGGTTCTGTTTGCGCTAATTTTGATTGCACTTGCTTCGTCATAGGGTGTGTAGGGGATATCCGCATTTGAAAGTCGCTGTGAACCCTTCCGTGGGCGCTCTGCGAAAACATCCATGTTTTCGAAGCTTTCAAATGCGGATATCCCCTACACACCTTATGTAAAACGTAGCAACAATTCAATCTTAGCTTAAGGGCCTCAACGCCCTTTTTGGATGAGATACTTAAAGGGTTTTCCGTCAGTTTCCGATGCAACTAGCTGGTGTTCCATGAAATGACAAAAACTCGGAATATCGCGCACAGTGGCAGGATCATCAGCCAATACCAGCAGAGTTTCGCCCTCTGTCATTTTTCTTACTTTTAATCTGACCATCATTACTGGCTCAGGACACCTTAATCCAAGCGCATCCAGCGTGTGAGAAGGGTTTTCAAAGATAGTGTTAGACATCAGTTGTTAAATATTAGATACCGTAGTCTTCACGATATTTTTTAATCGATGCAACAGCATCTACAGCGTTGCCTTGCGCTTCGAGGTAGCAAATAACATCGGCGATTGTCACAATGGAATAGACTTTCGTGCCGTAGTCTCTCTCAATTTCTTGCACTGCGGATAAAGGAGTGTTCCCCCGTTCTTGTCTATCTAGTGCTATGAGCACGCCTGCAAGATTCGCGTTGTTTTCTTCAATAAGCGACATTGACTCGCGGATAGCTGTGCCCGCTGTAATCACGTCATCAACCAGCAATACATTCCCTGTCAAGGGACTGCCCACTATATTACCGCCTTCGCCATGTTTTTTTGCTTCTTTGCGGTTAAAACAATACGGCTTATCTTCACCGTAATGTGTAAAAAGTGCGATAGCAGTTGACGTAGCGACCGTGATTCCCTTGTAAGCCGGGCCAAAGATGACATCGTACTCAATGCCTTCTTCTTTAATGCAATTAGCATAAAATTTACCCAGCGTGGCGACATCCCCGCCGCTATTGAATAAACCAGCATTAAAAAAATACGGACTGATTCTCCCAGATTTGAGGGTAAAACTGCCAAAACGTAACACCTCACGTTTGATTGCAAATTCAATAAATTCGTATTTGTAGTCTTGCAATTGTTTTTGCAACGCGTTCTCCTGAGGTTTTTAGCTGAGTGCAGTTCGCTGTATATCGGTGATTTCGTTGATGGCGTGTTTAGCCAATTCAAGCATTTCATTCAGTTCATCGAACGAAAACGGTTCACCTTCCGCTGTGCCTTGCACTTCGATAAGTTTTCCAGTGTCTGTCATCACGACGTTCATGTCGGTTTCAGCTTCTGAATCTTCAACGTATTCCAAATCTGCCACTGGCACACCTTTGTAAACGCCAACAGAAACCGCTGCAATCATGTGTTTAAGTGGATTGGCATTCAGTATGCCTTTGCTGCGCATATAACTCAGTGCA
>JBCDMA010000350.1:0-3734 GCA_038744645.1 Pseudomonadota bacterium
CAAGAGCAGTTCGAGCTGTCTGAATACGGTGGAATGTTCATATCCCCGCAACAGCAAGCAATTAATTTTCGCTATCGGACGAGTGATGTCGGCTATCAAAGTGATTGGCATGTCGCAGGTGATCCGACCCTTATTATTATTCAGCAAGGTGCACTTGAAATTGAACTGAGAAAAGGGGACAAACGAACATTTGGCCAGGGAGATTGCTTTATTGCTGCAGACTACCTCCCACAACACATCGCTTTAGATAATACCATGCATGGACATCGCGCCAGAGTGCTTGGCGACCGTTATTTGGCCGCCATTCACATTAAGTTAGCGCGTATTTGATAAGTTAGTAATGAGTAATTATGCACCTGAGCGCGGGATGATTATGCTATCAGCAACAATCTCGTAAGTGTCGCCCGCTTTTAGTGTTTGCTCTTGATTTAAATCCGACGAAAAGTGATCAGCCTGTTCTTTGGACAATGTGCGTTTTACCATCTCGCCACTCAGCATCACGGTTTTACCACTGCTATCTGTAGGAATAAAAAATCCGTAGTCTTTAAACGCAATTCGGATGACATGTTGCTTCTGCTGAGCAATAAAAAAGCAGCCCTTTTTTTGACAGACCTTGACGATATGCGTTTGCATTTTAAAGGGTTGGCCAAGGGCTTTTTCACCGCGAGTAAGCAACTCATCGAGCGATTTATTCGGCAAAGTATGATTGAACTGACTGCCAAAGGTTTCTGTCATATCATCTGCAACAACAGGCTCAGACAATCTTATCACTTCAGCCTTAGCTGATAGGGAGAAAAAGCTGCTTTGTACAACAAAGAGTAAAATACACAATGGAGTTAGCTTGAGAGACATGGTCATAGTCCTTACTATTTGTGAAAAGTGTATCCTTGTTGATTCGCATGAACACGCATAGATTTGGGAAGCCATATGCCACCTATTGAAGTCTTAATAACCTTTGTAATTGCGGCACTGCTGATGAATATCTCACCCGGCCCATCTAATCTTTATGTTATGGCGAGATCAATAGCACAAGGGATCTCGGGAGGCGTGGCGGCATCGGCCGGTCTGGCTGCTGGTGGATTGATACATGTATGCGCAACAGTGTTGGGGCTTTCAGCTTTATTTAAGTATTCACCAACGCTTTATCTAGTCGTTAAGTTATTAGGTGCTGGCTATCTCATTTACTTAGGCGTGCAATACTTCTTAACCAAAAACGCTACAAAGACAGATTTAGCTCAGCAGCCTGTAGCGAGTCAAAAACCGATGAAGAAAATTTTTTATGAAAGCGTTATTGTTGAGGTGACAAATCCAAAGACCGCATTGTTTTTCTTAGCGCTTTTACCTCAATTTGTAGTGCCTGAGTCTGGCGCTGTTTCAATCCAGCTTTTTGTCCTTGGAATCATCGTTGTCGCAACTGCCATACCATGTGATTTACTTGTCGCTTTCTTTTCTACCAAGATGTCACAGTGGATTAGTGATAATCCAAAAGCCCAGCTAATTCAAAACAAGATTTCTGGAAGTATCTTGGCAGGGATGGGTATTTATATCGCAGGCGATGAAGTTCTGGTTCTAGCTGACAAATAACATTAGTAATACCAGCCCACGCAAGTTTTAGTATTTACAATAGCGATTCAGGCGAAAGCGAATTAAAAAAGTCGTGGCCCCAACCGACTAATACTTGGCCGCTAAATATCAGAGGCGTGCATTCATCTTTTGTCGTCATACCGTCTTCGGTCGTTCGCTGTGTGCGATAAAACAAGACTTGATATTTCTCTTCGCCGCTGAGCATGATTTCGTTGAAATCCGCCGTACCCATTAATTCAGTAATCTGCACTAACGGCGCGCCGAGTTGAAGCGACTGAATAGCCTTTCTATTCATGAGTTCGCGATTTTCCCAGTTTTGAGAATCAATGACTTCATTACCACCCGTCGCTTCATTGTATAGCCACTGAGCACCTTTTATCCCGCCTATTGCAGAGATGACAACTAAAACTGCAATCACGTTTCTTGACATAAGATTCCTTGGTTATTTTTACAACCAAGTATCAGCTATTTGATTTGCGATAGCAATCTCGGGTCAGTGACAAGTTATCGAACGCCGTGCCCTTTTGTCTCCTCAAAATCGTTGCTTTCGCACCATTTTCCCAATGAGTTAATGTCGAGTTTTGCACACTGCGGTCTTACAGACCATGAAACCTGTAGCGGTGAGCACTTCTGTGACGCATCGTAGCTTGGCCCGGTGGTAGAACCGAGGAATTCAACTGGCGCGCCTGTGGTTGTCGGTATCATTTTGGGCTGGTGGTAACCATTCTCTACCGTGCCGTCATAGTCCATATCATTAAAATCCAATGCACTGCTATCATTCACCAATGTGAACACCTGCGTCTCAACTCTAAGATCAGGATTAGGGCAATTGTCCGCCAGACAGCTTCCCAAACCAGCACCAGGTTTCACAGCACAGGAGGAATGCACCCAATGCACCTCGATAGTGTCACCCGGTTTTAAATCACCGCAGACTGCCCCACCCACTGGTGCTAATTCAGACGCTATAAGTTCCTCGCCAATACCACACTTATAGCCGCCTCCATAGCCTTTGTCTCCGGCACCTGCATAGATAGCAAAGGCAGCGGCTTTGTGTTCTGCATTTTTATGAAAGTGGATATTGCACAAGTTCATCTGTGAGGATGGTGGTGACATACTGAACAACCGCTTATTCGTCCCTTCAAGCGCATCTATGTCTCTCGGCGTTTGGGGACCAAAACCTTCGCAAACGTCTGCTGCCACAGATGAGATACCTAATATTGCCAAACTTACAGCGATTAAAAATCGTTTCATTGCGTCCCTCCAATAATATTTCTTGTTAAATTTGTACGATAAACAAAAGGATAGGAGAAACTAATACGTTTGCTGTGTTGCTGCTATATTTTCGCGTTATAGAACAACCTGCTTTTTATGATTCAGGTTATTTTTACGTTATAACATTACCTATTTTAGGCAGGGATACTTAATTATTTACTATATAAATCAAAATTTTATGCATTCTATTAATTATTCAATGCAAACTTACGCAGAAGCTCGATTTTTACGAGCTTAACAATCGTATTATTCGAATATTAATTGAAACGTTCTTGAACGACGGCTAATGGTGTCAAAAGATAGGTTAAGCCTGTCTACTCTATACCACGCAAAATAACACTATGTTACGTCAGCGCTATTGCGAATAATTATCATTATTTATTATGATTTATGAAAATAAAAGGAAATAGACATGTTCCATTTCGTAACGGTAATAAAATCTGCCGCCTTGGTAACACTTGTTTCTTGTTTGGGTTTTGCACCAGAGCACGCAGCTTCACTCGATACGATACTAACAAAGACGGTAAATGACATTTGAGGAATACCAGACATCTGGGCATCGCATGTTTGCACGTTGGGACACTAACGATAACATTATTGTTGCTATGGAAGAGGCGATGCCAGGATCAACAGAGCAATCAAAGGTGTTGATCCACGAAGCATCCCGTGAAGCCGGAGGACACAGATTTCTAATTCGTACCCGTTGTTGTGAGATTTCTTTGCACAAAAAACATCAGCATGATAGTCGCGACTGCGACACCTGTGAATAATCCATACCACCAACCGATAATGCCCAAAGGCGCAGTGATAAGCGCAGTACTGGCCAAGATATAACCTAATGGGATGCTAACTCCCCAATGAGCGAAAAGCATCACGCC
>JBCDMA010000351.1:0-3727 GCA_038744645.1 Pseudomonadota bacterium
AACCTGTTCGCGCTGAATGAGAATCTTCATGACTTACATCGGGTTCCAATTCACATTTTCCTCTTTGCATCGTTCTGTTTCTCATTTAGTATAGCGCTTTACATAATAATAAGAATAATTCGCATTCGCATAAAATCAAAAGATTAAAAAAGAGAACGGACATGACATTGAATACACACCCTGCTGAACCTTCCCCTTTCAAAAGACACAGAATATCAACAGCTGTATTATTTGCTATTGGGGCTGCAAATTTATTTATCGCACCAACGGCGTTATCCCAATCATCATCCACCAATGACACAACAGATGAACAAGAAGTTGAACAAATTTCAATTATTGGCACGCGATTCCAAAACTCACTGGTGAATAGACTCGCGATAGACGTTGAAGATCTGCCGTACTCACTACAAATACTTGATGAAGACTTTATAGATGAGCGCGGTTTTATAAGACCGCTTGAAACACTGTCAGTGCTTCCAAACGTGGTATCGAGGGGCGACCAGTTTTCTTCTGGGGGAATTAACTTTTTAGTTCGCGGCTACGATGCTGATATTCTCGTTAACAACCGGCCGGAAACCTCAAGTAGGGGGTTTGGCAGACGTGATAGTTCTTTTATTGAACGCTATGAAGTATTAAAGGGTCCGGCATCGATAAGTAATGGACCAGTGCTGCCAGGCGGCATTATTAATACGGTGACAAAGCTACCAAATCACGATGACGATTTTGCTAATTTGCATCTTCGAGCCGACCAGCATGGAACAATTCGCACTGAGTTTGATGGAAACATCGGTGAACTTGGTGGTTCAGGGATAGTTAGCGGTAGAATCAATCTTGCTTATGAAAATTCAGAGTTCGAAAATGACATCGAGGAACGCGACTTCTTTGCTGTTCGGCCCGTCGTAAGCTTTGAATTTAGTGATAGTACAAGAGCAGTGTTTAGCGCGGCGTTCAAAGAATTCGACGCTGTTCCTAACCTCGATTTTGCTATATTCCAAGATGGCTCGATACCCGAGTCATTTACACCTGATACTTTCTATGGACCTAATGATGGCGTCGCCGCAGAAGGCGATGATATGCTCATTGATGGTGAGTTTAGGCATGATTTTCTAGACAATTTAAAACTGACGCTTCGAGGCAGCGTGCAGGAAACTAACCTTGACTATAGGAATGCACAAGGTCTTTACAATTACAATTTTGACGAAGGAAGACGCGGGATTGCTCCAAGCAATCCGGTGGGAAACTTTTATAGTTCCACAGGCAGCTTTGATGAAGAAGTGACATTTCTTGATGCGCAACTAGCGTGGACTGATACCGCGTTTTTGGATGGCACATTCGATTTAGTGATTGGTATAAACCAACGTGAAACGGATGGTTTATCAACGTTTGGATTTGATGGAGTGAATACCGTTATATCGATTGTCGATTTCGATTCGTCACTCATACCAACGCCTGTTAATACAGTAACGCCAACACCATTTTTCGATTTTACGTTAACGCTGGACTCAATTTATGCTGAGGCGATTTTACGACCGTCAGACTTTGTCACTATTATCGGTGGGATAAGATACGATGATTTGGTCAATGAAATACGCGATCCTACAGCAGGTGGTGATGACAATGCGGAAGACGATTTCGTTCAAATTACTAGAGAAGAAGATGACAATACCTCTTTCAGACTAGGTGCCACCTTTCACGTAAGCGAGCAGACAAATGTATACGTAAGTTTCGCCGAGTCATTTATACCACAATCAGGTGTTACACGCGCTGGCGATCCCGTTGGACCTGAAACAGCAGTAAGCTATGAAGTGGGAACCAAGATCTCATTGAACAACGGATTCAGGATTAACGCCGCGATTTATCATACAACCAGAGAGGATGTGGCAAACAGTGACCCCAATAACGGGCCTCAAGAATCGTTTTCTGTGCAAGTAGGTGAGCAAACGCATCAGGGGTTTGAAATCACTGCTACGGGTGACATATTGCCTGGTTGGAATGTATTTGCAGGCTACGGTTATCTTGATGCGGAATTCACTCGAAATCTCGATGGATTGGAGGGACTAAGGCCAACCGAAGCGCCGGAAAACACATTTAGTCTATCCACGTCATATACATTGCAATCTGGTGATTTAGCAGGGCTTAAATTCGGCGGCGGGTTAAGATGGTTAGACGATAGACCAGGGGCGGTTCAAGGTGAATTTGATTTTGACGGATACACGCTCGTTGATGTGTTCGCGAGTTATGCTGTCACTGATAATATAGACTTACAGTTGAATATCCATAACCTGACTGATGAAGATTACCTAGAGTCGATTGGTAATAATGGAAATGCCAGTGGTGGCTCTAGTTTTGGCCAAGGTCGAACCTTTTTCGCAACGCTGGATATTGAGCTTCTATAGAGTTTAAGTTCAATATGGCTTGATCTAAAAGATGCACAAAAGACTGCGGTGAATAGATTTTTTTGGTTGTCGTGTTGTTTGTGTTTGTCATTGGGATGCTCAAAAGGTGATTGGTCAGGTTTTCAAAAACAAAAACCTGACCTCTTAGTTAGAGCAACTACTGATGCGCAAATTATTGCTACTGTGAAAGATGTCGCAGGAAACAGTAGCGCGCCAGGTATTGTATTTTCGCTGTATCGCGGTGCACCTTCGATGCATACGCAGGCTTCAGTTTTGTTGGAGATTGGTCATGCTGATGAACAAAAAAGTCGGCCAATTTCTGCAAAAGATCACTTTCGGATAGCAAGTATTTCAAAGAGCTTTTTGGGCTACATTGCACTCAAACTTATCGAAGAGGGGCAGCTTGAGCCAAGCGATTCACTCTATAAATATGTTCCAAGCGCTCCATTAGCTTCAGAAGTCACGATAGATGATTTGGCATATATGCAAAGTGGGATCCCCAATAATGCTGTAAATCAAGATTTTCAACGTGCAGTTGAAGGTGAGCCAACAAAATATTGGACGATTCAAGAGCTGCTTGAATACACCAATCCGATGCTTTTTGCATTTGAACCCGGACGCCAATGGCAGTATTCAAATACGAATTCCGTTTACCTTGGCATGGTCATAGAAGCTGTAACTGGGATTACGGTTGAAGAAGCATTACAAACCTACGTGTTTGAGCCGTTATCACTGCTAAATACTGGCGTAGACACTTCCGGCTTACCCTTACCACACCCGTCTAGTTATCGATATACCAATGCTTCAAAACCCTTTAAGTATGGTCGAGATTGGATGGATCAAAGTCATTGGAATGCAAGCTGGGCAGGCGCATCTGGAAACATGTACAGTACGGAGTTTGATTTAGCAGTCTTTGGTTATAATCTGTTTTCTGGAAAGCTGTTGGACTCTTCTTCACAGCAAAGGCTAGTTGATTGGCGTGACACGGGTGACCATGGTTGGCAGTACGGGTTTCATGTGTGGGATTATTTTGGTGCACAACTGATGCTTGGTGACATTCATGGGTTTTCGTCTTTTCTTGCCTATGTGCCAGAGTCTGACATCACATTTGTCGTGCTGGCTAATTTGAGTAACGAACAGAACAAATATAGCCCCGCATACAACGTTGGTATTGCAGTGTTAGATGCAATCTATCAGTTAGACTAGAAAACGGCGTCAGTCTGTCACTGCTTGAGTGAGTGGCATTAAGTGCTTATCGTATTTTTGCCACTTGGCTTTTGACGATTGATATATCGGTTGGCGTACTTGCCAACGGCTAGGAGTTTGTACTG
>JBCDMA010000352.1:0-3708 GCA_038744645.1 Pseudomonadota bacterium
CCGTCATCACGTAGTATTGGTCTTCAGATTCAACTTTGATCATACAAAAGAATAAAAATAGCCATGAATTTACGATACTATGCCAATAGTACATGATAACCATCCTACTGACCTTGAAATCTCGCCGTTGAACAATGATTGAAGAAAAGCAGCTGTCCGTTAAAAACGTGGCAATTATCATTGATTCAATGACTGGCGGAGGTGCCGAGAAAGTGATGCTCATCCTGGCTGAAACGATGTCACGCCAGGGGCATAATGTCGTCATATTTATCCTAAAAGACGTTGTTGACTACGAAGTGCCCACATCGGTAAAAATTATTCATGCGCTCAAAGACTATAAAAAAAGTATTCGCGGCTGGCGACAACGAAAAGAGCAGGCCAAATTCTTAGAACGATCGATGACGCTGATCGAAAAGGAACAGGGCGACTTTGACTTAGTGCTGGTCAATTTATATGAATCGATGAAATTGGCACAGGTACTCGGGCGTCCAAATACGCTTTATGTGATGCACAATGATTGCAAAAGTGAACTAAAGCGTGAAAGTCTCATGGGTCCGCTTAAGTATTTGTACATGCGCAAGATCTTAAAAGGACTTCATCAACAGCACCTTATTGGTGTTTCGCAGGCACTTACCGACGCGTTGAATCACAACCCTCTTTTTAGACCTGCGAGCGCAACTTGTATCTACAACCCATTAGACGCAGCAGAAGTTCGTCGATTGGCAGCAGTCCCTGGACCGCAATTGCCCGACAAGTTTATCCTTCACGTCGGTCGAGCAGCGAAAGCAAAACGTCATGACGTGTTGTTTAAAGCGCTGTCTGACGTGCACGTAGACTACAAACTTGTGTGCCTATCATCAGGTGTAAAGAAGCTTAAAAAACAAGCGATAAAGTACGGTGTCGCAGAGCGTGTTGTCCTCCCAGGATTTGACCAGAATCCGTATCGATGGATGAAGGCCGCGACGCTAGTGGTACTCAGTTCAGACTTTGAAGGACTTCCAACGGTGTTAATTGAAGCGCTTGCGTGCGGCACGCCTGTTGTGTCAACAGATTGTCCTTTTGGCCCTTCCGAAGTGCTTTCCGGTGGTCTCGAAGCTAACCTTGTGCCAGTTAACGATCCCAAGGCGTTGGCAGATACCATAAACCAAGCATTACAGGACAGTGTTTCAGTCGATGATATGCCGATTCTCAAAGCAGTGGAACCGGATTCAAAGGCGAACAAGTATCTAAGCTTGACCACCGAGGAAATATAAGTTTGGTTAAGCAACCAATTAACAGTCTTTGCATTTTGCGGTTATCAGCAATTGGTGACGTTTGCCACGCGGCGGCAATGGTCAGTGCAATTCAACAGTATCAACCTGAGATTAAAATCACTTGGATCATTGGTAAGATCGAATACGCGTTGTTGGAACACATGCCCAATGTGGATTTTATTGTCTTTGACAAAAAAGCAGGTAAAGCGGGCCGCAAGCATGTTGAACAAATTCTAGGTGACAAGGTTTTCGATGTGTTGTTTGTGATGCAGGTGGCATTGCGTGCAAATCTATTGTCGCGGTCAATAAAGGCAAAGGCGCGTATTGGGTTTGATTGGGAAAGAAGCAAAGAACTGCACTGGCTTTTTACCAATCAGCGCATACAAAAGCGCAAACACGCGCATGTGCTCGAGGGATTCATGGGTTTTGCACAAATGGTCGGCGCAGATATCAATAAAACACCTGAGTGGCGTATTCCGGTATCAGATACTGATAAAGATTGGGTTAACAATCAACTTAGTATTCTTGATAAGCCATTTGCTATTATTAGCCCAGCAGCATCGAAGGCAGAGAGGAACTGGCTACCTGAACGATACGCCGCGGTTATTGATTTTATTGTCGAACACGGCCTGCAGGTCGTGTTATGCGGTGGGCCAGGGCCGCTTGATTTGCAAACTAGCGAAGACATATCGCGATATACCGACAATATCGCCCTTAACTTAGTGGGTAAAACAAGTCTTAAACAGATGCTTGAAGTTTTGGCTCAGGCATCGTTTGTGATTGCCCCAGATACGGGTCCCGCGCATATGGCAACCACGCAAAACACTCCCGTGATTGGACTATATGCACACAGTAACCCTCGGCGCACGGGCCCCTATCTTTCCCTTGAGCATTGTGTTTCTGTGTATGATACATGTATCCAGCAGCAAAAAGGAAAACCATGGCAAGCACTACCTTGGGGCATGCGTGCAAAAGGGACAGACTTGATGCAGTTGATAGAAGTGGATGAAGTAAAACAAAAAATTGATGCTTTGCTCAAACAGAGTTAGGCGGGAAACGAGTGTCTCAATAACGTATATTCAGTTGAGGGATCTCAGCTACAATAAAAACTATCTTCCTTAGCATTGATTGTTAAGTTCCTGACAAGATTCCAAGTTCTTCTTGTACTCATAAAACCGAGCAGGAACACCGTTTCGCTCTTCGCTAAGTGTGTAAAATGCGTCACCTTCTCTGCTCCAGGCAATGGCTTCGCCTTGCGGCTCGCGCTGATAGGGCACTCTTACACTTGCTTTGGTCAAGAGTTCAGCGATTGATTCACCGTTTTGGCGCCGCCAGAAAAACACTTCGTCGTATGTTTTCACCAGTACTTTTTGTCCGTCCGGAGAGATGTCTCCAGCAACAGTGTTCCTAAACGGCAGTTCTCCAATCTCCACAAGCACATTGATTTCCTCCTTAGAATAGGGATATTTCAGCTCAAATATTTTAGAAAACTTTTCTCTTTTCGAGATGATAACGATGTCTTTGGTTATCGGATCCACCATCAAGCTTTCAGCATCCCTTGCTTTTACTGGGTACGCAAACTGGATAGTATCAATGTCTGAAATAACGATCTTTATCTCATCGCCGTCAAGGCTAGGTTCTGGAAATCGGTAAATATATTTATCTTGATATTGGCCCCTGTTGTCGCCAATTTCCGCAACATAAATATAGGGAATATCGTTCTCTACATTAATTGCGACGTCTTCCCAATCTCTAGCGCCTAGTCCTTCTAATTCTAGAACGGCCAGAGTATGGCCATATTTGTTGACTAAAAACAACCTGGGTTTATCACCGCTGTCGTTGTGTACCCAAAATGCGTCTTTATGATATCGACTGGCAGCAATACCTGAAGCCTCATCTATCTCATCGTCTTTGAGTAATGGAAGTGCTTGGAAGGGCAAAAACAAGGAAGAATCCATGCGAACGGATGCCGTTTCAATAATGGCATATTCGGCGAGGGAAGACGCAGTGAAAACGGATAAAACAACAGTAAAAAAAAATAATGGTTTTTTCATTGCAGTGTCTTAGATTAAATCCCGACATGTTATTTTTGTTGTGAATGCACAAAAATTCAAACCGAGTTTTAATCATACATCGCATTGTCAAATACACCAATAAACAAAGCAATTTTTACAATACGAGGCGAGAATCGAATTAGAAAACGATGTAATCCATAATGTGTATTTTTTCATACCAACAGCGAAGAAAAATCGAGCATTGTGGTAATGAAACAGCGTTTAAGACTGACTGAAAGCGATTTGTCGCGTGTAATTGAAATGGCTTGGGAAGATCGTACGCCGTTTGAGGCCATCGAAAGTCTTTACGGATTGAGTGAGCCAGAAGTCATCGACATTATGCGAGTACACATCAATAGAAAGACGTTCAACAACTGGCGACAACGGGTCTCAGGCCGCAA
>JBCDMA010000353.1:0-3696 GCA_038744645.1 Pseudomonadota bacterium
CTGGGTACAAGCAACAGAGAGTGCGGCATGGCCGGAGCGAACTTATGTGGGTGCAACGGTATTCCAAGGTGAGATGTGGATCTTTGGTGGCGGCGGTATCTACGCTGGTGTCTGGCATTCAACAGATGGCATCAACTGGATTGAAGAATCTGATGCGAACTTCCCATCTCGCAACGTATACGGATTCACTGTCTGGGACGACAAAGTTTGGATTGCTGGTGGCTATAGTAATGGCGGCTACTTGAGCGATCTCTGGGTATCTGAAGACGGCGTCATATTTAGCGAAGTAGAGCGTACCTTCGGTCATTTCTGGTTCAGTCGGACTCGCGCCGAGTTGATTGGTTTTAAAGATCGGCTGTGGCTTATGGGTGGAAGTCGCGCGGGAGACTTTGGTGACATTCATTCGACGGAAAACGGATCTGACTGGCGCTGGCATACCTTTGGACCCACTGGGGTCCCAGGACGTTCTGAGCACCAATTTATTTCATTCAATGACCATTTTTATGCCTTTGGCGGTGCAACTTACCACGTAAATCACAGTATTTGGCGCAGCGGCGACGGAATGGCATGGGAGCAGACATCAGAATTTGCGCCCTTTGGACGGCGCGATGACATTGCGTCTGTCGTGTTCAATGACAAATTATACGTGATTGGTGGGCGCCAAACGGATGGCACTGGCTGGCAAAACGATGTCTGGTCAACAAGCGATGGTCTTGAGTGGGTACAAGAAGCTGAAAGCACGCAATTTTCACCACGCGGTAATCATCACCTTATGGTTTGGAACGCTCAGCTCTGGTTGATCGGCGGTGATGCCGGTGCCAATGATAATTATGCTGCGGAAGTCTGGTCTAGCTCTGACGGTGTGAACTGGACACAGGTATCGGCAGATGCCGGTTTCGGCGAACGCGACAACTTCCATGTGCATGTGTTGAATAACAAATTATTTATTATCGGCGGCGACGTTTTTCCGGACCGTTTCAATGATGTTTGGTCGACAACTGATGGCGTGAATTGGCAGCAGGAGACTGATAACGTCCCGTTTTCAAGCAGTAGCCGTTTCGTTTACGACTCTGCCGTGTACAACAATCAGATCTTGTTATTCGGTGGCAATCGCTTCCGCGACGAGCCAAGCCACATTCTGTCGTCGACTGACGGTGTAAATTGGCAGGTCGTGGTCGACGATGTGAGCATCCCGAGACGCGTTGGTATGGGATTGGCCGTCAGGGATGGACAGCTCTGGCTCAACGGCGGAGGTTTCTCCGACGGTCTTAGCTTTATGCTGAGTGATACATGGCGAACCACCGATCTCACTAACTGGGAAGTCGCCTTCAAGCGATCAGTTCGTTTTCCTGATAATGAATAACGTCGATAATGTTTGAGCGGGAGAGGCCACTAATACTGGCCTCCATAGTTTGATAACATTCTACGTCTTAGCAATTCTGTATAGTCCACTCACTTCTGAGCGGTATTGACAGGGTAAATTTGGTTTGCTTAACATCGCCCACGCGTAGATTGCTTGTAAAATCAATGCAATGCGTTTTTCCTTATTGCTAAACATCAAAACTGGTGCTTAACAGTGTGCACGTATATGTGACACTTTGCTCTACTAACGGCATATTTAAACGGCTACAAACGTGGAAAAACTCCGCGTAATTGTGTACTTTTAAAGTTCCAGCTGTCTCGCCTGACACATCAATCACAAACAACACACGAAGGATTAAACAATGATCGAAAGATTTAGTTTCGCTACTAGATCACCAGAGGATTACAAGACTTTCTTTAGGGAAAGTCCTATCGGCGACATTCAGGATTTTAAAAATCAAGCGCTTCAAGCGTTCGACGAAAAATTTATTGAGTGCTACCTTGAGCCGGATTCAAAGAGTAGAAATGAAACGAGCGCGCTAAAGATAATGGTTATTACGGACGGTGGTTCAACAACAAAGCATTATCACATTGGGCATGTCGGGGAAGAGAAATCCAAATTCATTGTGATGAATGATCTCACTGACAAGGTTATTCCACGCATTGTGAACGTATTTATCGGCGACAGCGGTTATGTCGATGCAAGATATGACATCATTGGGCCAAAAGACAGTTATCATCTTGTAAAGTAAATCTTCACGGCGTTGTATAGTCTATTTTGGACAAGTTTAACGCTAATGCTGTTCCATTAGTGGTCAATGTGAGCGTTAGTGTTTACCGTTTTTTTTGACCACTTGCCCATCTTATCCAACATTCGCAATAACGGTCCCAATGAATAGACTGCAGCAACAAATGTAATAAATACGGGCCAAATTAATGCAGATAAAAATCGGATAAAAAACGGACTTTTGCCATCACTGCCTTTAATTTTCGCATTGTGATGACTGATGTACATATAAAAGATGCAGGCAATGACGATGTAAACAATTACATAAATCTTCATCATGACTCACTCCCTCCGTAGAATGACGCTTTCAATGAGAAAATTGACGCTTTATATCACTTACAACTCAAGCGTTTTTTCTCAATGCTACTGGGTGATTTGATTACTACGCATATACAGCGTCACAACTGGCACAAATCACGTAAAAGGTAGCAAAATATTACTGGTTAATAATAAAACACTATTCACGCTTCGTCACTACTTTTGTAGCGAATTATTCACATTTTATTAGCAAATACGCATGAGGCAATTTAATGATAAACAGGTTTTGAGTGGTTAAACTGCAACATTATTACCTCATACTAAAGTTTGGTTTGTACAAATGTCGTGTTTTCTTATTGCTTCTTCAGCATTGATTAAGCGAGACAAATCCCCTAAAGCTTATCACCTACTTAGTGATGAAGTATTGATATTGCTGCGGGAAGATGTCCTAAATAAGGATTATTCGTTGGCTAATCTCGGGTTAAATTTACTCTTACCCTGATTAGTGCTAAATTTTACAAATACATAACATTCACTCGTCAGTTCGAAGCATCATGCGTCTACTTATTCACCTACTCTTGTTTTTTACCACTATTGCAATTTCTACCGTCAGTGTTGCGCGCATAGATGTGTTAAATCGACCTGCAATCGACAGTGCACTCGTCGAAAAAAGTGTCTTAATCGATCTAGTCAAACATGATGATGAAGTAATAGCCGTAGGTGAAAGAGGGCACATCATCGCTTGGCAACAGCCTGGCCAATGGCGACAAGAAAGTGTGCCAGTGAGTGTATTGCTAACTGCGGTAAACGTATTATCAGATGGCACTAAAATCGCAGTCGGGCACGATTCGGCGATTGTCGTTGCTGACGCAGGCAGTGATCAGTGGCGAAAAGTATTTGACGGTTACCAACTTCTCGATTTAAAGGTCGCGCTATTTGAGCGCCAAATAGATGCGCTCGAAAACGAAATTAATGCGATAGATGATGTAGACATGATTGAAGAGCTAGAGTTCGTATTGGAGGAATATAACTTTAGCCTGGAAGATGCGCTGATAGAGCAGGAAGAAGGCCCAAATAAACCCCTCTTGTCGATTGCAGTCACATCTGACGATCAGGTGTTTGTGGCCGGGCCATACGGGACGCTATTGCAGAGCCTGGACAAAGGAAACAGTTGGGCCTTGCTCGACTACCGTTTAGACAACCCTGACAAATTCCATCTCAACTCAATTATCTCAACGACCGATGATGTCCTTTATATCGTGGGCGAAAGCAGTACCGCATTCGTATCA
>JBCDMA010000354.1:0-3686 GCA_038744645.1 Pseudomonadota bacterium
AAAAATGAGAAGCACTTAAGGTGTTCATAAATCTAGACTGTTTTCACAGGTCAATAAAAACTGTTTATTCCAAACTCAAGTACAAACTTAACTTTTCATTATCACAGTGCGCTATGACAACTACCATCGTATGGTTTCGACAAGATCTTCGTATCAACGACAATCCTGCATTATTTGCGGCAGCAAAAGCGGGCACCATTGTGCCGGTATACATCTATGACGATACGCTCGACTCAGCCTTACAACCAGGCGGTGCATCTAAGTGGTGGCTTCACCATGCACTGCATGATCTCGCTGAAAAGTTTGAGCAGCGATTGATAGTAACAACAGGCGACCCCGTTGAGGTGTTAAAAGAGCTGACGCATCAGTTTGATGCATCGCACCTTGTGTGGAATAGAATGTATGAGCACTGGGCGATTGAACGCGATAGCAGCATCAAAAGGGTATTGGCTGAATCTGGCGTGACAGTTAAAAGTTTTAATGGGTCTCTTTTGTGGGAGCCAATGGATATCCTCAAAAAAGACGGCACGCCATACAAGGTCTACACCCCATTCTATCGCAAAGGATGCCTCAACGCAGAACATCCTCGACCGCCTCTAGCGCCACCAAAAGTCGACGTTTCAGAACAAGTGCCATCAAATGCGCAACAAGATATTGCAGTGTTGAATTTATTGCCAACGATTCGTTGGGACATCGACATTGAACAAGAATGGACGGTAACCGCAGATGCGGCGCAAGAAGCGTTAAGTGCCTTTATACAAAAGGCAATCGAAAAATACAGTAACGAAAGGAACTTACCCGCGGTAAAAGGCACAAGCCGATTATCGCCATATTTGCATTTTGGCATGATCTCACCGAATCAAGTCTGGTATGCCGTGCATGATGCATTTGACGGTGATGTCTCAAGCGCGGGTGTTGATACGTTTTTGAGTGAAATTGGATGGCGAGAGTTCTCATATTATCTACTGTTTCATTTTGATGATTTGCGAACACAGAACTTTAACTCGAAATTTGATGAGTTCCCTTGGCATGAACCCAATGAACAACTTATTGCCTGGCAGAAAGGACAAACAGGCATCCCCATTGTTGACGCTGGGATGAGAGAACTGTACCAGACGGGGTATATGCATAATCGGGTGCGAATGATTGTAGGGTCCTTTCTTGTAAAGAACCTATTGATTGACTGGCGAGAAGGTGAACGCTGGTTTTGGGACTGTCTTTTAGATGCAGATTCTGCGAGCAATGCAGCCAGTTGGCAATGGGTTGCTGGCTCAGGCGCGGACGCCTCGCCTTATTTCAGAATTTTTAATCCCATCCTGCAGGGTGAGAAATTCGACAAACAGGGCACCTATGTCAAAAAGTATTGTCCTGAACTTGCGGCTATTCCTGCAAAGTACATTCACAAACCATGGGAAATGCCGTCAATGCTGTTAGATGACGTTGGTATTATCCTTGGCAAAGACTACCCTCAACCCATTGTAGATTTAAAGCAGTCTCGTCAGCGAGCATTAGACGCTTTTGCCAGCTTGAAAGAAAGTGCGTAATGGCTAAAATCTGCGTGCTCTTGGGCGATCAACTGTCGCTGTCAATGTCATCATTACAATCAATAGACACAGAGACCGACACCATTTTAATGGCCGAGGTTTATTCCGAAGCGACCTATGTTAAGCACCACAAGAAAAAAATCGCCTTTATTTTTTCTGCCATGCGGCACTTTAAACTCTCGTTGGAAGATGCAGGGTATAACGTCACCTACGTCAAATACAATGACGCCGACAATCAGCAAAGCATCTTCAAACAACTTCAGTATCTTATTAGTTCAAGCGACGGCTCATTTGATGAAGTAGTGATTGCGCATCCCGGTGAATACCGGCTTTGGGAAGAAGTGTGTCGCTGGACTAAAGAACTTGATATAGAAGTCACCGTCACCGACGACAATCAATTTATTGCCGAGAAGTCTGACTTTGCTGACTGGGCAACAGGGCGTAAACAATTACGCATGGAATACTTCTACCGCGAAATGCGAAAGAAAACCATGGTATTGATGGAAGATAACAAACCGACAGGTGACAAATGGAATTACGACAGTGATAACCGAAAGAAGCTGCCGAAAAACCACAAAACGCTGCCGCCAGATACGTTTCCACCAGACCAGATGACGCAAGAGGTACTAGCGCTCGTTGAAGATGAATTTGGTGACCACTTTGGTCAATTGGACGGCTTTCATTATGCCGTGACGAATGAGCAGGCGACTGAAGTGTTGAATTCATTTATTGAGCACCGATTGCCACTGTTTGGCGATTATCAGGATGCGATGGCACAAGACGAGCCCTGGCTATACCATTCACATATAGGCCTCTATTTAAACACCGGATTGCTGGATCCGCTTTATGTGATTAAACAAGCCGAACAAGCGTATTACAACGGTGCTGCACCGCTAAACTCAGTGGAAGGCTTTATCCGACAGATTCTCGGTTGGCGCGAATACGTGCGCGGGTTTTACTGGTATTTAATGCCAGATTACAGCAATGAAAATTACTTTAACGCCTCGCGAAAATTACCTGCGTTTTTCTGGACGGCAGATACCAAGATGAACTGTCTAAAACAGTGTATCAACGATACCCGCGATAATGCATACGCCCATCATATTCAACGACTGATGGTGATAGGTAACTTTAGTCTATTGACAGGATTGGATCCGAAATGGGTTAACGAATGGTATCTGATTGTTTATGCAGATGCGTATGAGTGGGTTGAATTACCTAACGTCAGCGGCATGGTGTTGTTTGCCGATGGCGGGAAGCTAGCAAGCAAACCCTATGCTGCCAGCGGCGCCTACATCAATAAAATGTCCAACTACTGTCAGCACTGTGAGTACTCAGTCAAGGAAAAAGTAGGGGTTCAGGCCTGTCCATTTAATTATCTATATTGGCACTTTTTAATACGCCATAAAGACATCCTTGCTAATAACCCTAGGATGGCAATGATTTATCGCACGCTTGGCAAAATGGATGCAGATAAAATTGAAATGATGCAGCGTGACGCCGACACTTTTTTAGTGCGCCTTGAGGAAAATGAAAAAGTCTGACTTACCCACTAAAATTTGCGTCATCTGTGGCTTACCGTTTAGCTGGCGTAAAAAATGGGAGAAAAACTGGGATGATGTAAAGTACTGCTCCGAAAGGTGCAGGAGACAGAGAAGAACCGCTAAACAATAGCCTCAATAGGGTAAACGCAATTACGCATTTATATAATGCGCCATAACGTCAGCCGAAAATTACTTTACCGACCTCACAATTTAATAGAATTGCGTTTTCACCAGCAAGCCAATCACTAGCGCCAAGCCGATACTCAATAACGTTCCTAACATAATGTATTCAGTGAGTTTTCTGTCCTTTTGCTCACGCATATCACCAAACCTGAATACACTCTTTGCGGCTAATAGAAATCCCACGCCAGCAAACTGGCCTAGCAACACCATGATAAAAACCAACAGCCTCTCAAGGATACCGATTAATTCACCGGCATTTGCTAAACCTTTTTGCCTCTCGTTATTTTCAAAATCTTTTGTATAGCTGAATAATGACAGCTGAATAACGAAAGATACAGGCTTTGTCAGGACGATGATGCCTGCCAATGTCGTCAACACTTTTATGGTGATTGCGCTTTTTACAAATGTAAGCAGC
>JBCDMA010000355.1:0-3657 GCA_038744645.1 Pseudomonadota bacterium
GGGCTGACCAATCCAATACTACTCGGGACACTGCTTAGTTTTTCTGGTGTACGCCTTGCAGTTACCATAATAACTTCAACTTCTTTGGTTGAATCTACTTCTTCCTTACTATCTTCTTGGGCGCCTGCATTTGAAAGGGGAGATAAACAACCGAACAAGAGCACAGTGCGTAATAGATAATGTTGAATTAATTGACGTGAGGGCATAGCTAAACTCCTTTTCTAAAATACATAGCTATTTTGATTGCGACAAAGACATGTAGAAAACCGTGAGCACGATTATCACGGTACTAATAATTATTACGATTTAGATTAAGATTATAATGTGAAGGAGATTTACATGAGCGGCTTTTATCTTTGCAAAAAGACTTAATGTCTTTGCGTAACGACAAAGTGCCATTTAAATCAAATCCCTTGGAGCCACGCCAAACCGCTTTTTAAAAGCGGTAGCGAAATTAGCTGGATGCTCATAACCACATTTGTAAGCTGCTTCTGCAATTGTGAGCGTACGTTCGACCAATTGTGCTTTTGCCATATCCAGTCTTAGGTTGCGAATATAGGTTATTGGTGGTTCGCCATAAGTCTTTCGAAACTGATTTTTAAACGCAGACGAACTTAGTTTTGCAAAACGTGCGAGTGACGACAAACTGTATTCGTCATATGGGTTTTCATGGAGGTAGTTGCGAACTGAACGCATCCTCTCGGATATGGATTGGTCAAATACTTGCGAGGTCAGCGGTGCGATCTCATTTTTTTCCAGTCCAAAACTTAACATTGACGCAGCACATGACTCTGCAATCAGTTGCCGTAAGCCGTCGTTCTCATTAGGTGAGAATAATCGTGGATCCACTTTTAGTTCACTGACATGCTTGATTACTGACAATGATGTCTTAACCGTTGCTGTCTTAATGGCATCTGCCACCGCTTTATTGCGCATGTTTTTTGAACTTGCATGCATCAGCAAACAAGCAAATCTCAAGCCCGGCTCTAATTCTTTGCAAAACTCGGTGTCTTTATGAACAAGCATGATTGCAGCATCCCCTTCAACTAGATTGATACTGTGCTGCCGATCAAATAATGCTTTACCACGACCGCCGATCACTCGCACAATCCATAACCCAGGAGCCAAGCTACCGGTGCGTATTTCACTGCGTAACGCCGTTGTGTCGCTCACGCACAACGTTGCACCAAACGCACAGTCATAAATGCGTATTTCACCTTTTATTAATGGAGTGTTGCTTTCCAGGCTGTTATTTTTTCCTTGCTGATCACCAAAGGTATGTTCGATATGTGCCAGCTCTCTTGAGGAAATTGTTTCATTCTCAGAATTCATAGTTTTTAGTTTACCAATGCCTCATTGAGGTTCGCAAGCAAGAGACAGACTGTGATGTACGCCAAGTCGATATTCGAACGTGGACTAACGCTTGGGCTACCGCTCTTTCTTGTTTGGTTGAAGGTGACAAAAGCAACTATGTACCTACATATGCGCCTTACTTAACGATGCGATTGGGTTCAATCGCAATGATTCCTTATTTTTCTCCTGGCGATGACAAGTTGGCAGATGCATTGGGAGAGATTGCTGAAAAGCATTCGGGCATCATCATGAAAAACCACGGACCCATCGTTTCAGGTAAAACGGTAGAATCAACCGTTTATGGCATTGAAGAGCTAGAAGAGAGTTACAAACTCGCGTTTATCCTGCATGAAAAAGATGCTGAACTTTTGAGTACAAAACAAATCTGTGAATTGAAAGATAGGTATCCCCAACACTAAGTATGTAAGTTGGCAATTGTATTTGAACTCATTTGGATTTCATTTTTGGCTTTTTAAAACACTGTGTAATGCGGCGCCCACAGTCAGTGGGCGTTCATTTTGAAGAGAGTTTACAGGTTATTGTTGACGCACGCGTTGAGATATTTGGCCGAAGATAGACTGATCATACTTATCGAACATCTCGATACTGATGTGATCACCAAACTTCATGAATGACGTGCTTGGCTGTCCATTTTGGATAGTCTCAATCATACGGATTTCGGCGATACAGCTGTAACCTACACCGCCTTCGCTGACTGGTTTGCCTGGTCCATCATTGAGTTTATTTGAAATCGTACCTGAGCCAATAATTGTGCCTGCTGCCAACGGGCGTGTGCGCGCTGCATGAGCAATAAGCTGTCCAAAATGAAAGGTCATATCAGTACCGGCATCTGGCTCGCCGAATTTATCGTCATTGAACTGCGATACAAGTGGCAGGTGCAATTTGCCGCCACTCCAGCTATCGCCAAGTACGTCAGGCGTTACCGCCACCGGGCTAAAGGCGCTAGAAGGTTTCGATTGGAAGAAGCCGAATCCCTTTGCGAGCTCACCGGGGATAAGACCGCGCAAAGATACGTCATTCATGATCATGATTAAACGAACGTGATTCAGCGCATCATCCGCATTAACGCCCATTGGAACATCGTCAGTAATGACGGCAATCTCGGCTTCAAAGTCAATACCAAAACCGTCATCTTGCGGCATGACAATGTCGTCCCTTGGACCTAAAAAGCTATCAGACCCCCCTTGATACATTAGTGGATCTGTCCAAAAGCTCGCTGGCATTTCTGCACCTCGTGCTTTCCTCACGAGTTCGACGTGATTGACATAGGCACTTCCATCCGCCCATTGATAGGCGCGTGGTAATGGCGATGCGCACTGCTCTTGGTTAAAATGCTCGCCGTCTATTTCACCAGCGTTTAATTTGTTATACCGCTGAGCGAGTTTTTCGTTCACGCTTTGCCAATTATCAAGTGCATACTGCATGGTTGGAGCAATATCCTGTGCAGATACCATCCTTTTAAGATCGCTACTGACAATAACAAGCTGACCGTCTCTGCCATGTTTTATGCTTGCAAGCTTCATCAATACACCTCTTGCTTCGCGGCAGTATTTTTCGCTGATTTGTTCCCATCAAATCCAGTACCGCCAAATCCTGAACCGCTAAATCCTGAACCATCGTGCAACCATTCAGCGTGCTTTGGCGCTTTTTTGGTTTTTGACCATTCATCTAACATCTCGGGTGCCACACGCTTTAGCTCGGCCATCATTTCGGGAGTGCCCGTATTCGCAGCTAGCTCTATTCTGTGACCATTCGGATCGAAAAAGTAAATTGACTTAAAGATACCGTGGTCAGTTGGTCCCAATACATCGACACCGTGACCCTGTAAACGCGTTTTAGCGTCTTCTAACATCTGAATCGATTCAACCTCAAACGCGATATGTTGTACCCATTCCGGCGTATTCCTATCCCTATCCATTTTGTCGGCATTGGGCAACTCAAAAAATGCCAATACATTGCCATTACCGGCATCTAAGAATATGTGCATGTATGGGTCAGGCGCTTGTGTAGACGGTACTTTGTCCTCTGCGATAGCCAATTGAAAGTCCATATTGAGCATGGACTGATAGAATTCAACAGTCTCTTTTGCATCATTACAGCGATAAGCGACATGATGAATACCTTGTAAGTTCAGCTTTTGAGACGCCGTTTTCTGCGAAACGTCTGATTGAGAAACCGATTCTTCTGTGGTCGCTTTATTTGCCAGCGATTGTTCTATCATAACGCTGTCTCCTCTTTATCGTTTCTTTCGTCAGCGTCGTTTGTAGTGTTTTCATTGATGAC
>JBCDMA010000356.1:0-3649 GCA_038744645.1 Pseudomonadota bacterium
TACGAAAACGTGCCTGTGCTAGGTTTCTTTGTGAAGAAAGTCAAAGGAGCGCTCGGATAATGGCAACCGTTCTCGTCACTGGCGCGACGTCTGGTTTAGGTGAAGCACTGACATTGAAGCTAGCAAAAGAAGGGCACGAAGTAATCGCCTGTGGTCGAAATAAAGACAAACTCATTACGTTAGATCATCTTGATTTAGTTACGACAGTCTCATTCGACGTCACCAATATCGATGCTACTCACGAAGCGCTAAAAAACATCAGTGCTGATTACTATGTATTAAACGCCGGCACCTGTGAATATATTGATATCAATGATGTGGAAGCTGATATGTTCAAGCGTGTTTTTGAAGCTAACGTGCTTGGTGTCAGCAATGTAATGTCGGCCGTTCTGCCTAACTGTCGAGCAGGGAATACATTGGTTTTTGTCGATAGTCTTGCCAGATTGCTGCCCTTTCCGCGCAGCGAAGCTTATGGTGCCAGTAAAGCCGCGCTTTATTACATGGCAAAAAGCTTTGCTGTTGATTTACACAAGCTGGGCATTCATGTGAAGACCATGTCTCCCGGATTTGTCAAAACGCCATTGACCGACAAGAATGATTTCCCAATGCCCATGCAAATCACGGCGGAAGATGCTGCTGAGTATATGTACAAAGGCTTATTCAGCAGGTCTAGCACTGTTTACTTTCCACGTAGATTCAGCTTTATTATCCGCGCATTGCACGCTCTACCCGATTTTATTCAGCACAAGTTGTGTGTCGGCATGGCTCGGAATGTCAGTAGGCATGCTAAATGAGTCAACGCAAGCGGATCGCCATTATCGGATCTGGTATATCTGGATTGACATGCGGATATTTGCTGTCCAAATCTCACGACGTCACACTATTTGAAGCAAATGACTACATCGGTGGCCACACGGCGACAAAACCTATCACTGTCAACGATTCAACGTTTAATATCGATACTGGGTTTATCGTCTTTAACGATTGGACATACCCCAATTTCATCAAGATGATGGATACATTGAATGTCGATCGTCAGCCAACCCAGATGAGTTTTAGTGTGCAAAATGCGAGCACCGGACTCGAATATAATGGCCACACCATAAACACGTTGTTTGCTCAGCGACGCAATCTCGTTTCCCCTAGTTTTTATGGCTTGGTAGGTGAGATCCTTAAATTCAATAAGCTTTGCAAATCAAAACTGGAACAGGCGCAAGAAAATGAATCGGTTACGCTGATAGACTTCTTGCATCAACATCAGTTTTCAACGGCGTTTACTCAAAACTATATCCTTCCTATGTGCGCTGCAATATGGAGTGCGAGTCTTGACACTGCGGGCCAATTTCCATTGGCTTTCTTTTTAAAATTTTTTAGTAACCACGGCTTATTAAACATCACAGATCGTCCGCAATGGTTCACCATTAAAAACGGCTCGTTCAGTTACATTGATCCCATGATAGAAGGCTTTAAAGACAATATTCATTTATCGACACCCGTAATTGAAGTCTCGCGTCAGGATCATCAGTTAACACTTAAAACGCATGAGCATTCTTACAACTTCGACGATGTGATATTTGCATGTCATAGCGACCAAGTGCTCAACATCCTTGAACTTTCGACATTCACAACGTCACTTGCCCAATCGACAAAAGAGGTATTAGGTGCCATTCCCTATGCAATGAATGACGTCGTTTTGCATTCGGATATAAAGGTGCTCCCGAAGAGAAAGCTTGCATGGGCGAGTTGGAATTATCGATTAAAAGGGAGCCAGAATGAGCAAGACTCCCCCGCTGCGGTTTCGTATAACATGAACATACTGCAGAGGCTGGATTCAGAGCACACCTTTATTGTGACACTCAATGACAGCGACTCAATTGATCCATCGAAGATCCTTGGTGAATACAAGTACGCTCATCCGCAATTCTCTCTAGAAATGGTAGCTGCTCAAAAGAAGCGGTCGCAAATATGCGGTAAAGACAATGTTCACTATTGCGGTGCATATTGGTACAACGGTTTTCACGAAGACGGTGTTCGAAGTGCACTTGATGTATGCGAACGTTTTGGAGTGACGCTGTAATGAATACCTATGAAAGTTGTGTCTATATGGGTGATGTAATGCACCGCAGAAACCAGCCAAAAGTGCACGAATTTACCTACGACATTTATCTGTGGTTCATCAAACTCAGCGAACTAGAAACACTCAACAGTCAACTTTCGCTGTTTAAGATTGCAGATTCTGGATTGCATCCATTTAGATTTGCGCAAAAAGACTATATCCCTAGTGAAACAGGTGATATCGAAAGCCGTGCGCTGAAAAAGTTTAATGAGTTATCGCAATGCAGATTGGCTGGAGATGTATTCCTACTCGGACAAGTTAGGACCTTTGGATTGTATTTCTCCCCGGTCAACTTCTATTTTTTGAAGAACGCTGCGGGTCATTTTAGCCACATGCTTGCTGAAGTATCCAATACACCGTGGAATCAACGACATTATTACCTCGTTGACTTGAGTGAGCAGCGCAATACGGAAAAAGCCTTTCACGTTTCGCCATTTAATCCAATGGACATGGTCTACAAATGGCGGATCAATCAACCAGACCATGAACTATCGCTCCAATTATCATGCTATCGAGGTGAAAAACACTTTGAAGCTGCGCTGGACATGAAAATGCAGGCGCTTTCAAACCCTTTGCTTAGACGACTTCTGATTAAAACGCCCAGCATGACCATCAAAACTGTGGTTGGGATCTATTGGCAAGCATTCAAATTATTTTTAAAACGCATACCGATTTACGCACACCCCGATTCGGGTAAGCAAAAAGGAAATAACGATGTCGCATAACGAACAAACACTTATAACAACAGAATCGATATCAGCCTGGGAAAAAGTCTGCAAGATCATTTTTGTCAATGCATTGAAGCATATGCCCGAAGGCTTCATGGTCATCAGGGAACATGGCGTTTTGGTAGCAGAACTTGGAGATCCGTCGCATGAACTCAAAGCCGAAGTGAATATCCTCAATACGGCAGCTTATCCTAAGTTATTGCTTGGCGGCAGTGTAGCGTCTGGCGAAACCTTCACCGAAAACTTATGGGAAACCCCTGACTTAACGCGTGTCATTCAAATCTTTGCGCGCAACTTGTCTATGCTGGATAACTGGGAGAGAAAGTTTAAATGGATAACAATGCCGTTCATGAAGCTAAAGCACTGGTCAAATCGGAATTCCGCAACCCAAGCTAAGAAAAACATTAGCGCGCATTATGATTTGGGTAACAAACTTTACACCAAGTTTTTGGACGAGAGCATGATGTATTCCGCCGCAATATACCCAGAGCCGCACGCGACGTTGGCTGAAGCACAAAAGTACAAACTCGATGCAATTTGCCAAAAACTCACGCTGTGTGAACATGACCACTTGGTCGAAATCGGCACGGGTTGGGGTGGACTTGCAATTCATGCGGCTGAAAACTATGGCTGCAAAGTAACAACCACAACCATATCCGATGAACAATTTGCATGGGCGGCGGAAAAAATAGCAGCACGTGGGTTGAGTGACCGCATCACACTGCTAAAGCGCGACTATCGATTACTTGAAGGGAAATATGACAAGCTTGTATCAATAGAAATGATTGAAGCAGTCGGAAAGCAA
>JBCDMA010000357.1:0-3575 GCA_038744645.1 Pseudomonadota bacterium
GATGGTCCCGTCCATCAGACGAATTAGGTTTACGGTAATTGCCATGCCAAGACCTGTTCCACCTGACTTTCGTGTGTGTGATGAGTCAGCCTGACTAAAGCGCTCAAAAAGCATGGCCTGAAATTCCTGACTCATGCCGATACCGGTATCAATCACGTCAAAACATAAAAGAGAATTCCCATGCTTAGTTTTATTCAATACGCGAATGGTGACGTCGCCTTTATCGGTGAATTTCGCCGCATTGGAAACTAGGTTAAGTAAAATTTGCTTTGTTCTAACAGCATCACCCAGCCATCCATCAACAAATTCATCATCGATAATAGTGTTAATTGATATGTCATCATTTATGGCACTAGCGTCCATGTCTGAGATGACAGATTCGAGTATTTCAAGAAAGGAGAAGGACGACTTTTCTAGTTTGAGTTTATTCGCTTCAATTTTTGAAAAATCTAAAATATCGTTGATGATAACGAGTAAAGACTGGGCAGAATACAATGCCTTTTCTACGAGGCCTCTTGCTTCATCATCTCTTTGCCTATATTGAATAAGTTGCAATGTACCAAACACGCCGTTGAGGGGTGTCCTGATTTCATGGCTCATATTCGACAGGAATGTTGATTTAGCTTCGTTTGCTTTTTCCGCCCTTTTGGTCGCAAGTTGAAGTTTTTTGTTTGAAGTATTCAGTGTCTTGATCTGGTCGTTGATTTTAGTCGACATATCATCGATAACATCTGCAAGATTTTGAATTATAACTAGACCAGTTTTACCAGCGCGTGTACTGTAGTCGCCTTTTTGAATGCTTTTTACAACACTGTTTAGTTTTACCAATGGGGATATGATTAAACTGTTTAACCCCAACAACGTAATGCCTAAAAATACAATTAATATGCAAAGCGATACTGCCGTAACCGCGCTTAAATTGGACCCCGCCCCTAGTTGAGACTGCGGATATAAGCTGACCGCAAACCATTTTACTTGTTCAATGTATCTGAAGGCTGCTAAATAGGTTTCTGCATTGATTTTTACACTAAATAGCTCGTTCTGAATTGTTTGTTGTTGATCAGGCGCACTTAATTTGCTTCGCTGAGTTCCTGTTAATAGTATTGACCAGTTTTTATCGTCTAAGACACTTAAGGCATTGTGATACTCGTCTTTTGGTTGAATCTCATTGAAAGTATGTATCTTCTTCTCTTCATCTATGATGAGGTTGATCGCATTTTCATCTTCGCGATACAAAAGTTCCTGCAATACATTGTCCAGCCCATCCCATGTTCCTATGATCCCAAGAATCACGCCATTTTCTCTTACCACATAATCCAAAAATACTGTTCTGACTTTTGTATTGGAACCGACCGTCGAATCTATTATCACTTTTTCTCCAGAATCAACAATCGGCTGATACCAAACCAAGTCAGCAGGGCCAATGTTGTCTTCTTTAATCACGTTTTCGCGAGTACTGAATGACACTCCTTCTTTTGTTTCATGCGAATTGATAAACCAACCATAGCAATTTGTTAAACGACACACGGTTTGAAGGTCGTCTGTAGCTGCGTTTAGTTTTTCTTTGTCACCGGGCTGTCTCATCCAGGATTGGTAAATGCCTTTTTCCAACCCAAACTCTATAAGTTTTAACTCACGTTGAAAAAAAGATAAGGTTCTCTCCTCGCTAATACGGACTTGTTGTTGTAAAAATTGATTGGCTATCGCTTGCTGTGACGATGAAATAAGCTGGCTCGCAGAGAAAAGCGACACTGCAAAAATGGAGATAAAAATCACGAGGATAAGTCCGATCACGCGGAGTTTTAGTGATTGTTGAATGGGACGCATGACATTTACTTGATGGCCAGTACTCTTTTTATCGTCACACTTTGCGTAATGTTAAGCCTTAAAATGAAGTTATCTCAGCTACCATTTATGATTAGGGAAAGACAAAAAACGGATACTCTATTGTTCTAGGTTACGGAGAGTTGATGAAGCAATCGATCGAAGCTTCGAAACTGTATCGCTTCTGCGAGATGACGTTGTTCAATTTCAAGTGCTCCATCAAGATCTGCGATTGTTCTGGCGACTCTTAAGATGCGGTGGTAGGCACGCATTGACAGTGATAGTTTTTCAATGGCTAGGCTTAAAAACGCTTTAACATTATCGTTGAGATGGCAGTGTTTCTCCATCATTTTTCCTGAAAGCTGCGCATTTAAACACCCTTGACGATTTACCTGTATTTCAACTGCAGCGGAGGTTATGCTTACCGCATCTTTTGAGGTCATCCCCTTGCGCTTGGAATTGTCCAGGTCGTTTTGAATACGCACCTTTGGCACATGCACTTGTATATCAATACGATCGAGCAATGGACCAGAAACTTTACTGAGGTATTTTAAAATTTGGTCATGGTTCGACCTGCCATCATCAATATCACCCGTTGGGCTGGGGTTGAGCGCCGCGACCAACTGAAATTTTGCCGGATAACATACTTTATGTCGGGCCCGGCTTAAATGAATTTCTCCTGTTTCCAATGGTTCGCGTAATACATCCAATACATGGCGACCAAATTCGGGTAATTCATCTAAGAATAAAACACCGTTGTGCGCCAACGTAATTTCACCAGGTGTTGGATTAGCGCCGCCACCTACTATGGCGCTTGCAGAACTGCTGTGATGAGGTTGTCGAAAAGGCTTTTTGAACCAGTTTGTGTCTTTTCTGGAAGCGCCTGTTATAGAGTAGATGCACGCAACGTCGACGGCCTCTTGTTCATTGAGTGTTGGCAATAGGTCAACCATCCGATGCGCTAGCATGCTTTTACCCGTGCCTGGCGGTCCATACATCAATAGGTTATGACCACCCGCAGCAGCAACGATCAGCGCTCTTTTAGCGACTTCTTGATGTTTTACATCGGCTAACTCGTTTTCTTCATATCCAAACGCTTTGCTCGTTTCAGGCAATAGATATTTTGTTTGCTCGATGGTTTGCTTTTCTGTTAAATGCAGATAAACCTGCCAAAGGCTGCACGCGCCGAAGATTTTCGCTTCTTTTATCATTGATGCTTCTTCTGCATTTACTGCTGGCAATATTAATGCGCGTTGAGACTGTTTCGCAGACACTGCAATTGGCATCACGCCGGAGACGGTTCTCAAATCTCCCGACAGTGCAAGCTCGCCGACAAATTCAAACTCATCGAGTGATTTTACAGGGATTTGTTCGCTGGCAACGAGAATACCTATGGCTATCGCAAGGTCATAGCGACCACCCCCTTTTGGCAAGTCTGCTGGTGCAAGGTTTACCGTTATGCGCTGGGCAGGAAATTCGAAGCCTGAGTTTATAATGGCGCTCCTCACGCGGTCCTTGCTTTCCTTAACGGTGGTTTCAGGCAAGCCAACCAGATGAAACCCTGGTAGCCCACGACCTAAATGAACTTCAACCTCAATAAGCGGTGCATCAACACCAATATTTGCTCGGGTATACACAACGCTAAGGGCCAATGTCTGTTTCCTGCTAGATATTCTTTGAAACGCATTTGACCAAAAAGCGCGCATTGATATCACTGTATAAAAGTTTTGTTTTGATTTCAGTAAATGAAA
>JBCDMA010000358.1:0-3570 GCA_038744645.1 Pseudomonadota bacterium
AAGTTGCTCAAGTCACGCTTGGGCTCGGTGGTAGCTTGTTCTATAGCGGCGACGTATTCATAAGCACTGAGAACAGAAGCGTTTATGATGGCTACACCACCATCGATTTAGCCGCGTACTACAAAAAAGACAATTGGAAAACACAGATAAATATCAAGAATAAAGTGGGCGCAAGTAAGTAGATGAAACGTCATCGTTGAAAAATGTTGACGTTTCGCTTTCTGGGCTAAAAGGTTTTATTAATTGGTCATTACTGTTTAAGGTTTGAGTTTTCTTCCCGATGTTATAGACAGCGCAAGCGCATTCCGCTATCGTAGAATTCGATAGAGAAGTTCACGGGTCAAATGGACTCACTTTGGAATTTCTCTAGGAGGTATATTAATGGTCACTACTACGTTCACCGATGTGTGCCTTCTCAGTGCCGAGCAACAGGTGGTGCTTCACGAGAAAAACTTTTCGAGCAAAGGAGGGACGCGTGCTAGCTTGGTTATGACACGCGCTGCATTGAATCGCGAATACGAACGAAACACGCTTTCCACACAAGAATATGTAGAACTCTCCCGAAGACTAAGCTCACTGTATAACGCTTAGGGCCAGTTGATTTTGTAACTCACCTAACTAGGTTCTTTCTAGCATCATTTGACTGTCGTGAAGCAAAGAAATGAGCCTTATCTGATTCCATAACAACCGAAGACATCGTTGTTTGTCAGACAGACCGCTTTTGAGATAAAGCATGTTATCCACAACATAGTTTTCCAAACTGATGGTGGATAAATCGTTATATGACAAATACTTCATAGACCAGGAAGAGAATAGCCTTTCATTATTGTCTCTTGACTCAATTTGATTGATGAAAGTGTGTCTAGCGTCATTACGAATTGTATGTAGCAGTCCGTCTACTGTCTTGTCGTCACCTTCGAGAAACTGAAAAAATGTGTTCCTTGAAAAGCACAGATAACCGGTAACGTCTTTTTGCCGATTGTTAAACGCTGAGTAAACAGCCAGATCTTCGAGCTCTTCATCCGTAAATGAAACACTCGCCTGACTAAGATATAGCGCTCTTTTCATCGCTCTGTCTCAAAAATCACCTTGAATTAGCCGAACATAAAAGATTTGCTAGTAAAATAAATTGATTCAAATCAAACGATGAATCTTTACCAAAGCCATGGTATAGGCCATTAGTAGGAAGTTATGCATCGTGACAATACTCAAGCGAATGGAATACGGGAACTAAATTAAGTAAAATTCGCCAAGCACTCACAATGAACACAGATAAATGGGCCCTACTTCCTGATGTCACGCTTGTATTGGAAATTGAAAAATCTAGGTCAAGACCAGTTATCCAAATGGTTTGTAAAAAACAGAATCAAAATTGACCGTAAGACCCACAATTACCTTCCCCCTAGAATCAAGTTAGTATCAGTGGCCAAAAATGAGGCTAGTTATCTTCCTGAATGGATTTATCACCACTTGTTTTTCGGCTTTGACGATATTGAAATTCATTACAATGGCTGTACTGACAACACCAAAGCGCTAACTGAAATTATCAAAGAAGATAGCGTCAATTTCATCAATGCTGACGATGTGTTTAGTCAGTCAAAAACCGCGCCTCAATTAAATATTTATAGACAGGCACTGAAAAATGCAAAGCGAGATGGTTATTCCGCTGTTATGTTTATGGATATTGATGAGTTTTGGGTACCTGTTGATTTTTCAGACTCTATCAAGACAATTTACAAAAAACACCTACCTTATGATTCATTGTCCTTTCAATGGGTCAATAAACGCGAAGGCACTTCCCCTTTTGGTCCTGCAGTAGAATCCTCCTTTAGTGGTGAACCGTCTGCGCAGCTGAAAACACTGTACCAGACGTATGTAAACCCAATAAAAATAAACCCTCACAATTCTAACGACGCCTATCTACATCAGAAGTTTGAAGATGGTACGGAATTGAAAACGACAAATGATCAAGCTTCCCGTGCCCAGGTGTGCAGCGAATACCAATCGGCATTTATTCTCCATCGAAAAAATAGAACGGCTAAAGAGTACATTGCCATGCTCTCTCGCGGTCGACCGGTAGGTAGCAATCACAAGAGCTATCACTCAATGTTTAAAGACAATAGAAACGGTATGCTTCCCGTGAGAAAGTCGATGGACTTCAATTTCAAATCATCAGAATATGATGAATATTCAGATTATATTCAAACGCAGTTAAACACGATCCCACGTACCTATTATGAAGAAGCTAGGCAACAGGTGATGGAACGGTATCGACAGGTCATTCAGGATATAAAAGACGCACCTAAAAAGGAGTACAAGTTACTTAAGAAACTCTTACAAGGTGTGAAAGATGATGAAGTAAAAAAAGCGTTTGCCGAATTCAAAAAACGACATGAAATTAGTTAATGCAATTGGATGCATATCGGTATTGTCAGGAACGATACACATTGACATCCGCATGATAAGTCAGTGAGCGCTCTGCATCTTCTCCTTCAAACATAGCAGAGAATATTCGCTTTAACGTTTTGTTATTATTGACAAATTCTGATTTAAAGTAGCTATGTGCCGAACCCACACCACGGTTGCGTGTAACGTCGATATAGTATGTAGTTGAGGAGCTAAGGTTGCGCAGGTAATGCCCCAAGCGCGCGAGTTGCTCTTCTCCGGGTTTTCTTCGAGACCACTTTAAAGCGCCGTCATCTTCATTTATCACCACATAGAGACGATTACGTGTTGGCAAATCCGCTATCCAATATTCGTGACCTTCGTTATTTACGTCAGCTGCTACGAGCGCAATATTGTCAAATGTGAGGGCACGTAACGCGCTGCCAGATGGACGTAATGCGTACTTTAACACATAGTTTCCCATGCTATGGCATAGCAGCGATATCCGCGTTTGACACTCCTTACACATAAGTTCGTCGAAAAACATTTTTGCTTTTTCAGTATTGTCCGGATGGCGTTTGTGTGAGGTGATTAAACACTTTTGACGAAGGCCCGAAACCAACATTGAATGATAGTGATGCAGTTTTTGGACAACGCGATGAAGTGCCGTTGCAGAGACACGCGCATCATCTTTGTCACTGAGATATGCAGCAGTGCCTGATAGCGGCCCACCACCATTTGCAGGCCACGTAAAAGGAACCACGATGGTATTGTCATAAGTTGCTTCAATATCGCGCGCTGTCTCCACTACGTCCTCAACATCGTTGTTATAACCGTGGACATACAGAAGTATAGATTTTTTGTCGCTACGAGCGCGTTCAAACAGGCTGCATGCTACTGCCAAACTCCGGTAATGCTGTTCTTTTACATCAATATTCAAATTGAATTTCTTAACAAGCGCCTCAACCTCACCCGAAGACAATGTGTCATTTAATTGGGTCACCTTGTTATCATCGGACACGGACAGCAACCGCAACTCATTTGGACCATGCGGGTTGGGCTCGCGTCCAAACTTTTTAAATCGACTCTTGGAATCATCTATGGTTCTGTTGGTAATCACAAACATAACATCTAATCCTTTCGCGCCGTTTTGCGTCTACTATAGATTTAGTTATAGCACTTAAT
>JBCDMA010000359.1:0-3553 GCA_038744645.1 Pseudomonadota bacterium
CGTAGTTTGATTGAATAAAAAACGGAAGAAAAGAGATTTTCGATATTAACACTGCCTGCTTAACAGTCTGCTTCGCTTTTAGGCTAATCCTTTCAATTTGCCCACATCTTACGCACTAATCTTCAACCGCATTATCTCTCAACCCAAATGCTATCAACCCAAATGCGCAGTATTTGCATTCTGTGCTTAATCTAATTTTAGAGATTGTAAGTAAAAATACATGTTATAACATAACACTTTCAAGACATGCTTGACGTCAAGATTCGGCCAAACAAAAAAATCTTTCATCGGGGGAGTCACCATCATGTTAAATGAACCTCAACTACCAGTCACTGTGTTATCGGGTTTTCTCGGTGCCGGTAAAACAACGGTACTCAATCACATTTTAAACAATCGGGACGGGCTTAAAGTCGCCGTAATCGTCAATGACATGAGTGAAATAAACATAGATGCTGCAACGGTTAAAAATGAAGTCAGTCTAAATCGCGCTGAAGAGAAATTGGTCGAGATGAGTAACGGGTGCATTTGTTGCACATTACGAGAAGACTTATTGGAGGAGATCACTAGGCTAGCAGGTGAGGGGAAATATGACTACCTAGTAATAGAGTCCACCGGTATATCTGAACCATTGCCCGTTGCAGAAACATTCACCTTTGCCGACGAAGACGGCGTCAGCCTATCTAATGTTGCAACCCTGGACACAATGGTCACTGTTGTCGATGCGCTTAATTTCTTGAAAGACTATGACCAAGCGATGTCGCTTCAGGATTATGGAGAGAGCCTGGGAGAGGAAGATGAGCGAAGTGTAGCCGAATTACTCGTTGAACAAGTTGAGTTTGCAGATGTACTGCTGATCAGCAAAATTGACTTAATTTCAATAGAAGAATTACATCGATTACAAAGCATTCTGAAAACTCTAAACACCGATGCAAAGCAAATTCCCATAGAAAATGGGCAAGTACCAGTGAAACAAATTCTTGCAACGGGCAAATTTAGCTTTGAGAAGGCACAACAAGCACCGGGATGGTTGAAAGAATTAAGAGGAGAGCATATCCCAGAAACTGAAGAGTTTGGCATCAGTAGTTTTGTGTACGAAGCGCGGAAACCCTTTCATCCCAAAAAGTTCTTCGACTTTTTACACAGTGAAGATATCACCGGCAAGTTAATTCGCTCTAAAGGTTTTTTCTGGTTGGCAACACGACCACAATTTGCGGGAAGTTGGAGTCAAGCGGGCGGCATGGCAAGATACGGGGCTGCAGGTTTGTTTTGGAAAGCGGTGCCGAAAGAACAGTGGCCCGATGACCCAGACTATCTAAAAGCAATTAAAAAACAGTGGGTGGAGCCCTTTGGAGATATGCGCCAAGAATTAGTGTTCATTGGTCAAGGACTGGATAAATCAGATATCATCTCTAGACTAAATGACTGTTTGCTGACAGAAGACGAGTTGGTGCAGGGCGCTCAATTATGGGCAACATTACCCGATCCCTTTCCATCTTGGGACCACTAGTGTGCAAGCACTAAAGGTTGAATCTTCAATTTCGTGGCACTTTGACACTTCGCCGCTAGCGTTAGGCGAAATTGTATCACCGCAAATTAGCATAGCTGGGTGGAAACGAGACGTTAACAGCGCAATTCAGCAGTATTTTGACAGCGTTTTTCACTCGCTTGGTCTCGGGATCAGGGGTGTTTTTTCAATTGATGATATGATCAGCGAGTTGACTAAATCGCTGCCCGATGGGCAAGGTAAAAACGAGACTGTCAAGGATATCTTTTTGCTTTCTGATATGCTCACTTGTCTATTTGATTGCCGTTCCGTCGGCCTGCGTTTAGTTCCATTAACCTCGGCTATGTGCCCAAAGTTTCACACGGATAACATCCCTGTTCGCTTGTTAACCAGTTATCTCGGTCAAGGGACGCAATGGCTACCGATAGAATCACTTTATGAATACCCGCCAAAAGCCTTAGAAGGTAAGCTTTCAAAAACCAATTTTGATATGTTCTATCAACAAAAAAGCGTTCGTCAACTTCAAGCATTTGACGTGGCACTGTTAAAAGGAAGCGCTTGGCCTGATCATGAAAAGAACGCTGCCGTGCATCGCTCTTGTCGAGTTGGGCTGGATGAAAAAAGAGTGCTACTTACGCTGGACCCAATGTAGTTATCTAGCGCAAACGGATTTCTAAATTGCAATGGCTTAGTGCAAACAATATTTTGCAAACATTCAGTGGAAATTTATACTTAATAAGCAGTACAACTACTCCACAATGGCATATACATGATCCAAATAAGGTTTTTTGCATCTTTTCGGGAACAACTTGGAATAGATTGCTTTTCATTCCAGACTGAGACTCCCATCACAGTTACTGACTTGATAAACAAACTACAAAGCGAAGATGAAAAGTTTTCATTATTGAATGAAGGTGATGTTCTTGTTGCAAAAAACCAAGAATTAACCGACTTCAGTACGCTTGTTGAACGTAATGATGAAGTCGCTTTTTTCCCGCCTGTCACCGGAGGCTGAGGGTAGCGGCTGCAATTAGGGTTGAGATTAGCGAGGGTCTTTACTAGAGAAAATCATGTGGGCTGTAGGATACTGTACGAAAAACAAGGCATCTAAAGCTCTAACTTGATGCCGTTACGTTTGAAAATTGAGCGAAAACGCAGCTTAAACGGATTTGATTGTCAGCCAATTTAGAAAGGGGGGCCAATCACAAATACGTCAAACCACTTATCCTTTATGCGGGAGCAAATATTGATTTCAATTTGGCGAAAAAGCCAAGCGTAACCGGCTCATCTTCTTCTTTCATTGCGTCTATCATCGTAGATGACAAAATGACATATGCTTCTGTCCACGCAGCTTTTAGTTTGTCATTCCAATCTTCACCAAGACCTTGTTCCAACGTCCATAGTAATGCTTCAGCGACAGGTGCGAAATGCTCCTCTTTTACACCATAACCGACGTGATTTCGTCCGAGTTGTTGTACAGCAGGCACGATCGATTCAAGATTATTTAATCCTCGAACAGCGATGCCTATCATTTGCATTAACTTGGCGCCTTGTTCAGAGATATCCTCTTTAAAAAGTGGTTTCACTTCAGGTGCAATCTCAAATAGTTTGCCATAAAAAAGCTCTGCTGCTTTATCCGCAATGGGTGCTACTTTTTTAAAACTATCCTGTACGAGTTCGATTTGCTCTGGTTGCATGATTTTTCCTTAATATACGCATTATTCTTCGTTCTGGCATTAAGAACAGAAGCAACAAATAGGCCAAAATGAATATTCCAACATAATCAGCAACTTATTGTAATTAAGGTGTCTAATTCTCTATCAATTAATGTCAATGCACCAGATGAGGAGCGGAAATTTTCAAAACAGTGCAACTTCAGGTAAATAAACTCGCTTAAAGAGTATCCTTACCACACACTTCGCATGCATCGTGTTTTTTGATTTTTATCATTTGCCATTGAGAGTGAAAAGCGTCGTACACTTGAAGTTTATTTATTGCCAACTCACCAAATCTCGTTAGGATTTTTATCGCTTCGAGCGCTTGCGTTGC
>JBCDMA010000360.1:0-3529 GCA_038744645.1 Pseudomonadota bacterium
AGTACCGAAGAAAAGAAGTTAGGCGCAACGGTAAGCCGAAACTTTTTTGCATTGAGTATAGTATTTGCCGTCAGCGCCTTTGTGCCTGCTCGTTATGGCTATTGGTTGTTTGCAGTGGGGATTTTGTCTATACAACTGTTGTACATGTTGCCCAAAATAGGTGTGTTGGAAAACAAACGCTTCTTGCCGCGACTGGGGCACATGTCAGAGCGATTTGCGCTATTGCTGCTGATTGTGGTTGGCGAAGGTTTTTTTAAGTTAGTCGTGACGCTAACAGAAAAGGGCATTTACAAGGTCGATCCTTCTGTCCTTGTGAATTTCATCTTCGGTGGGTTCTCAGTGTTTGTTATCTGTTGGATTTACTTTGATTTTGTTGGCAACGGGAAACCCAAAGATACAAATAAGTCCACCTTAGTGAGCTGGTGGCTGGCGCATTTGTTTTTAATGCTTGGTGCAGTGATGGTCGGTGTCGCTTTGGCGGGTGAGGTCAAAGTTGGTTTTTGGGCGCCTTATCCCTTTGGCTATGGGGTTATTGGGTGTGTTGGTTTAGCGCTCTATCTGTCGTGTTTGCTGTGGATCCAATACAACATTGAATTGAGAGTTGCGCATCGATTTGCCACGGCGAATATTCGCATTGTTGGTATCCTGCTCGCGATCATTACCCTGGTGGCAGTCCCTCATGTTCCTGCCATAATAGGTAACTCCCTTTGGGGGCTTGCACTGTTTTCTCAAATAGCGATACCCGTGTTTAAAGCCTTTATAATTTTATCCAAGGAAGAGGCAGCATCAGAAAAAACGTGACAAATCAGTCGTGAATTAGGGAATCTAAGCATGAAAGAAACACTGCGTAAACGGACTTTTCACTCGTTAGAAGGTGGGTTTGAAGGAAGTGGGTATAGTCGAATGACAAGCGGATTCATCGTTGTACTGATTGTATTGAATGTCCTCGCTGTGATTGCCGAATCTCACGAGCCTTGGGGCAGTCAATACAAGACTGAATTTTTCATTTTTAATCTAGTTTCTGTCGCAATTTTTACCATTGAATATGTTCTAAGGGTCTGGGTTTGTGTGGAGTCAGAAGACAAAGCCGATGGTCAACATACGTCTTCTCGGCTGAAATACATGCTAAGCCCGGTGGCAATTATCGACTTGATTGCTATTGCACCGTTTTATCTGTCATTTTTGTTCGCAATTGATCTTCGATACCTTCGAATGCTTCGCATGTTGAGACTGTTAAAGCTAACGCACTATTTCAAAGGCCTTGGCTTATTCATCGATGTGCTAAAAAAGGAATTGTCCAGCATTGCTGCCGCCATTTTTATCATGTTGGTGCTGGTCTTGCTGTCCGCCAGTTTAATGTATTCAGTCGAAAATAACGCGCAACCGGATGTATTTGACAGTATCCCAAGCGCTGTTTGGTGGTCGGTCGTCACCATGACAACCGTTGGCTATGGCGATGTCATTCCCGTGACTGCGCTTGGTAAACTTATTGCGATTTTCATCATGCTATTGGGTGTAGGGTTTGTTGCATTGCCAGCCGCGATGCTTGCCGCTAAGTTTGGTGACGAGTTGCGGTTCAGAAAGAAGCAACTCGAACATCAGGTAGAAATCGCACTTGCAGATGGGGTGATCACATCCGAAGAATTGCATTCATTGAGACAGCTGACGGATAAGTTAGAGCTGCCAGAAGACACCATCAATCAGTTATTACGCAGTCGCAATAGAAACATGAATTGTATTTCTGTTTGTCCAAAATGCGGTCACGAATTCTCGGTTGATGAAAAAATAAAAATCGTTGTCGACAGTAATGATGAGTGACGCGTTTTTTGTCTTTAAATGCAATACATCTTATGTTGAAAACCAACCAATAGATTCATTTTTTTGGCGTAATGCTATGAGTTTATCTATAGCCATTAATTGGTACTTAAGTACCATATTTTGAATTCTCGATAGATACCGTTTTCTCGAAAGGGGATATTTTTGCTTATTAAAAAGAAGCAATAGACTCGCCGGTATTTGTGTTAACAATAAGTAATTATCTTTGAAGGAAAGCGTTTTTTAATTACCTGAATATATTGATTTTTTATTCTTGTTTTACATTTTTATTACTGTATGCCAGCACCTTTCATTTAATACTTCCTCACTTCCGATTTTCGTTTTCGTTGATGCTGAAGTCTAATAACATCGCGCTTTGTTTTTAGACTAGCTTATTTTATTCCTCCAACAGTGTGGTCCATTGGTAGTAAATTTTGAGGATGGTAAGTTAGAACGCTTTGGCAAGATGTTGGAGGTTTATTCAATCAAAAAAATATTAGGATAAGGTAATGTCTTACGAACAAGAGTATCTAGAATCCGTCCAGGAACCCGAAGGATTTTGGATGAAAAAAGCCAAGGATTTGCCTTGGTATGAACCACCCACTAGCGCGTTAAGTTTGGATGAAAACGGTATCCATCGATGGTTTGCAGATGCAAGCATGAATACTTGTTTCATGGCAGTGGATCAACATGTAGCCGATGGCCGTGGTGACCAAACCGCGATTATCTATGATTCGCCCGTCACATCTACAAAAACCAAAATCACCTATTCAGAGTTACTCGACCAGGTAGCGTCTTTCGCTGGTGTATTGCAAGCGCAAGGTGTGAAGAAAGGTGACAGAGTCATTGTTTACATGCCGATGATTGCAGAGGCGGTTGTTGCCATGCTAGCGTCGGCGCGGTTAGGCGCGATTCATTCAGTTGTTTTTGGCGGCTTTTCCGCAAACGAACTGGCCGTTCGGATTGACGATGCAAAACCAAAAGTATTAGTCACGGCATCGTGCGGCATTGAGATCAGTCGCGTCATCGAATATAAGCCCATGGTGGACGAAGCAATCGTTCTCGCGTCTCACAAACCTGACAATGTCATTCTATTGCAAAGACCAGAGGCTGTTGCAGATATGCAAGCTCCGCGAGACATCGATTGGGCAGAAAGTGTAAAAACTGCTACCAAGGCAGATTGCGTTGCCGTGCGAGGCGACGACCCACTTTACGTGCTTTATACCTCCGGTACGACCGGGAAACCTAAAGGGGTTGTTAGAGACAATGGCGGTCATGCAGTCGCACTGAAATACTCAATGAACGCTGTCTACAACATGCAGCCAGGTGAGGTGTTCTGGGCGGCATCGGATGTCGGTTGGGTCGTCGGACATTCTTACATTGTATACGCGCCGCTTTTGCACGGCTGCACCACGATTGTCTACGAAGGTAAGCCTGTCCGAACGCCAGATGCTGGTGCCTTTTGGCGTGTTATTGAAGAATATCAGGTGAAAGCAGTGTTTGCTGCACCAACGGCATTCAGAGCGATACGCAAAGAAGATCCTGAAGCCGAACTGATGGCGCAATACAATCTAGACTGTCTGCAAACTGTGTTCATGGCCGGTGAGCGTCTGGACCCTCCAACCTACCACTGGACAACGGAAAAAACCGGTAAACCTGTCATCGACCACTGGTGGCAAACAGAAACGGGTTGGGCAATATCGGCAAATCTGAC
>JBCDMA010000361.1:0-3528 GCA_038744645.1 Pseudomonadota bacterium
TATATGATCGCAGATGAAACCTGTGTATTGGATGTCTCAAAAGGCAAGGAGATATTGGGCTGGGAGCCACTAGATACTGATGAAGATATGTTGATTGCAGCATACACGTCATATCGTGAGAAGCTTGATAAATAGTAGTTTTATTGACTTAGCTTGGGAAGCTCAACCGATTGGCCGAAATTGGTGCTTCCCAAGTACGATTGTAGTTTCAATAGAAAAACTTTGATTCGAGAGTAATTGAATTGTCTGTACTTGTGTCTTGCTGTACAAGTGTTGCGCACTAGCAAAACATGCGGATGATTGTCGTACTCAGTAGCTTTAAGGTTTCGTGCTATATAGTACAGATATCAATTCTGCGTATAGTACGGTTGCATTACTAATTCAACTTCATCATTTGATAACCCGCCTCGCATTGCACTTTGCTTGATTTTTTCTTGCTCAATATTATGTTCATATGCGAGTTGTACGAGCCTATCGATTGCTCCAGGATATTGAGCAAGCTGCTCCACTGACATGACAATCATCTCTTCACTTTTTGCATCATCTTCCTGAACGACTGCCAACAGTGCATCTAAAATATATTTGCCAACAAATGGCACCTCTTTAACAGTAGTAACTAGGATTTCCATTGTTTTATTTGGATATGCAGTAACTAGTTTTTGTGCAATTTGATCAGCAGAATCCGGTTCAGATTTTACTGCCGATTTGACTATTTCAGTAAAGCGATCTGGTGAATATTCGCACGCAGCACTCGTTGCGATTTCCGCATAACTGGGTTCGGCAGATACTGCTATTTTTACGATTTCGGATGGGCTTGCCACCTTATAATTGGTCGCGACCCTGATAATATCATCCACATAGGCAGGCTGAGCAGAAACGCTCGCACTAATAATTTCCTGGTATTTGTTGGGATAAGCCACAAGCGCGGTTCTCACAAAATCGGCTGTCTTTTCTGGAAATCGAGATATTAAACTTTTGACGGCGTTTTCCACAGATTGGGACGCAGATACTTGGCGCTTGAAGAAATTTACCGATTGGCTAGATGGTTGTTTGATTTCATTATCATTGGGTTGGGCAGTAGCTGAAAACTGAAAGCAACTGGTTGCCAATAGTGCTATACAGCAAAGAGTGATATATCTCATAAACACGACCCTTTAATAGACCAACATCATTGAAGGAAAGCTTCGTTTGTTTAGGACTCTTAAGGTAAAGGTATGTTCAAAAAAGATCAATCGATTGTTGGTATCTATAAACTTGTAAACGTATAAATATGAATGCGAAACGCGTTCCTAATTTGATTAGATAATGAATGGTGCAGGAAAGCAAATCTTTCAAATATATTTCTTCTTGGCGCATTAACTATGCGCCGCGCCAAGCCGCTCCTGTTGGTAGTTTCCTGATAGCACATTGTTGCACCATTGCGTATTGTCTAAATACCACTTCACTGTTTTGAGAATGCCTGATTCAAATGTTTCTTCTGGACGCCACCCAAGATCATTATTAATCTTCGAAGCGTCAATTGCGTATCGTCTATCATGTCCTGGTCTGTCTTCAACGAAAGTGATTTGATCGGCATAGGAGCCAGTGCTCTTGGGCTTCAGTGAGTCAAGTGTCTTACATATGGTTTTCACAACATCGATATTTCTTTTTTCATTATGACCACCGATATTGTAAGTTTGTCCAGGTTGCCCTTCGCTTGCGACCAAAAGGAGCGCTTTGGCGTGGTCGTCTACGTATAACCAATCTCTTATTTGAGAGCCATCACCGTAAATTGGTAGCGATTTGCCTTCCAGTGCATTAAGAATAACTAATGGTATGAGTTTCTCGGGAAAGTGATAAGGCCCGTAGTTGTTTGAACAATTTGTGATAATTGTCGGCAATGAATAGGTTCTTTGCCAAGCTCTTACGATATGATCTGATGCCGCTTTTGAAGCAGAGTAGGGTGAACTCGGCTGATAACTTGTTTGTTCGCTGAAGAGCGGAAGTGTATCGGTTTTGGCGTTGTCGTCTGGATGCGGTAAGTCCCCGTACACCTCGTCCGTTGAAATGTGGTGAAATCTAAAAGTCGACTTCTTATCAGAATTCAATTCATTGTAAAAGGCTCTTGCTTGCTCTAGCAATCGATAGGTACCTACAACGTTTGTGTTGATAAACTCGCCGGGCCCGTCGATAGAGCGATCAACGTGCGATTCGGCCGCCAAGTGCATAACGAGCGAAGGCTGGTATTGATTAAAGACTCGCTTGAGCTCATCTGGATCACATATGTCGACTTTTTCAAAGCTGTAATTTGAGTGCGATTCTATGCTTGCAAGCGACTCTAAGTTTCCCGCATACGTTAATTTATCAACGTTGACTACTTTGTGTGATGTATTGTTGATTATTTGGCGTACTACAGCAGAACCAATGAATCCCGCGCCACCTGTGACGATTATTGTTTTTGAAGGTGTTGTCATTTTTTAACCAATATTTGCTTTAATTACTCAGTGCGGTCCGAACGGACCAAATCGTCCATCATCTTTGACAATTGAGTATACCAGTGTGTCATGGGTGTCGAAAATCTTGACCGCGTCTCTGTTTTGTCCAAAACGCTATAGTGTGGACGCGGTGTGGGAACAGGATAGTCTCTTGAGGGTATTGGTATAATCTCCATTTGGCGATTTAGTAGTCCTTTTTCGAGTCCGAGCTGATGGATTGCCACAGCGAAATCATACCAGCTTAAAACACCTTCATCAGTCCAATGAAAGGTTCCGCGATATTGATGGGTCGCCGCTTCAATACAAGCTTTTGCAAGTCCTCTGGCCCAAGTGGGGCTGCCAATTTGGTCGTCCACGACCTTTATAGATGACCTCTCACGCATCAGCTTCAGCATCGTTTTAACGAAGTTATTTCCGTACTCTGAATAAACCCAGGAGGTTCGTATGATAGTTGCATTTTCACCAAGAATATCTCTTAGAAACTGTTCACCTTTCGCTTTACTGTTTCCATATATGCTTTGCGGTGCTATCTCGGCGTCAGTCGGGTAAGGCATCCCACTGCTGCCATCAAACACATAGTCAGTCGATACATGCACGAGAAAGCAATCGTTACTTTTACAAAAGGTACTGAGGTTTTTAACCGCATCGGCATTCAGGGCATACGCTTTATCTGACTCTGACTCCGCTTTATCAACGGCAGTGTATGCTGCTGCATTTATTAGGATTGACGGACTATAAGATAACAATTGCTGACTCAATTCGTCTTCGTTAAACACATTGATTTCTTTTGCACCCAACAAAGGGTACTTGTTGGCACTTACTGTGCTCAGTTCGTTGGCCAATTGGCCAGTCTTTCCAATCACCAAGATAGTCATGATTTTACTTCGTTAATTTGGGCGAATCAGTAAATGACATACCGTCAGCATCTTTTGCGGACAAACTTGGCAACTGGTTGTTAACGAGAGGCCAGGTTATACCAATTTGCGGATCATTCCACGTGATGGAGACCTCAGACTGTGGATGGTAATAATCGGTGCATTTGTAGACGAACTCA
>JBCDMA010000362.1:0-3523 GCA_038744645.1 Pseudomonadota bacterium
ATGGATTTTCGAGCGTCTGCCGGTTATGGACGCGATTGGCGCACGGCCATCTATCGGCATATGGGCATTTCTGAAATTCAAGATAACGTAGACGGAGTCAACTGGCTTGTTGAAAATGCCAATGTAGATAGGAACAGGGTAGGGACCTATGGCGGCTCTTACGGTGGGTTTTTGACCTTTATGGCATTGTTTACAGAGCCCGACTTGTATCAAGCAGGTGCTGCGTTGCGACCCGTAACCGACTGGGCGCACTACAATACCCCCTACACCTCGAACATTCTCAATACACCAAATGTTGATCCAATTGCGTATGAAAGAAGCTCACCGATTTATTTCGCTGAAGGCTTGCAATCGGCACTATTGATAAATGCGCCTATGGTAGATGACAACGTATTCTTTGTTGATGCTGTGCGTTTAGTACAACGGTTGATTGAACTTGAAAAAGAGAATTTTGAGACCGCGATTTATCCCGTTGAACCACACGGCTTTGCGCAGCCGAGTTCATGGCTCGATGAATATCGTCGTATTTACAAGCTCTTTGAAGAAAACCTATAGAGACTACATGTACGTGTATTAATTATAGGTTATTCGGTCGACGGTCTCGTTCTCAGCTTTGTCAGAGCAAACGAACATAAACACAACAGAACGCCACTTAAGACACCAAATAAATGCGCATCAGTGGCGACTTCAATACCGATCAGGGACTCGTTTACGGGCGTTGGAGATGAAAATTGTTCGTAAGCCAGTTTCGCTATACCGCCCACTGCAAGCAACCATGCGCTTTTGCGGTTTTCTAATAGCTCTTTGAGTACTGCCCATGCAAACACGCCGTGCAAATACCCAGACAATCCCATGTAAATGTTGTATGTTGAAAAGTAATAAATGCAGATGCCAATCGATATACTGCATACCACAAAAAGCACTATTTGATTACTGACGGTAAAGTGCTCAAAAAATAAGAGATATATCAATAATCCGCCGACCACGTTTAACCAAAGGTGATGAAAATTGTTATGCACTAGGCTGGATGTGAGCAGTCTATGGTATTCGTGTTGTTGGTGCAGTAGGCGGTTAAACTCTAACTGCTGATGAATGTCAGACCATATAAACACAATGATACTCACCAGTAGAATGCATAAGAAAGTTGAGCCGTTTAGCAGCGATTGCCTGTTTATTATTGGTCGGTTTTTCATTACTTTACGTTAATTAATGTGCGCAATGTAAAAATGCTTTTTACGAATGCTACCACGTTATGTAGTGCCGGTTAATCTAGACGGGTGTTCGACATTACACAACTTCGAAACAGTGACGAGGAAGATGATTTCAACAACTAAGTGCGATGACGTCTTAACAATAACGATCAATCGTCCTGAAAAAAAGAATGCACTGACGCCAAGCATGTACAAGGACATGGCTGAAGCCATCAATAATGCGTGTGATAGCGGCATGCGCGTTGTGGTCATCCAGGGAGTTGAAGGTATTTTTACCTCTGGCAATGATGTGTCAGCCTTTGTTGTCGGCGATGAAGATTTGGCTAACAGCACCACCTATGCATTTATGCAAGCATTGCTCTCATGTGAGTTGCCCGTGGTGGCAAAAGTAGAAGGCATGGCTGTGGGCATTGGCACAACCATGCTGCTACATTGTGATTTTGTCTTTGCTCATGAGAATACAAGGTTCGCGATGCCGTTTATCAATTTGGGTCTCGTCCCCGAATATGCATCCAGTTACCTCATTCCGCGGTTTTCAGGGTATCTCAATGCGGCGAAATTGCTTATGTTGGGTGAGTTTTTTGATGTAAAAACGGCCAAGGCATGTGAGATAATTTCGCAAAGTTGCACAGATGATTTACAGTCAACTGTCGATGAAATTGTTGGTAAACTCATTTGCAAGCCCAGGTCGGCCCTCATTGAGACAAAGAGGCTGCTCAAAGGGGATATGTCATCGATAAAAGCACATATTGATGATGAGTTAAAAGTCTTTGCGTTGGCCATGCAGCGGCCCGCTGCACAAGAAGCCTTTAGTGCATTTTTAGAAAAGCGTCCTATTAATCAATCAATTTTCAAGGAGTAATATGAATCTTCGTCTATGGGTTTTATGTTTCACGTTGTTTGGATGCAGCATACAAACCACTTACGCTACCCGAGCAGACACCGCGCAACAACCTCCGAGAGAAGATCGCGAACCAGAAGCCGCCACCGGTGTATCCACAAATAAAATAGCCATAGGCGAAGAGTTCATGGTTGCAAGCGCCAATCCTTACGCGACCTGGGCGGGCAAGCGTATTATTGAACAAGGCGGAGATGCGATTGACGCTGCAGTCGCCATTCAGGCGATGCTTACTTTGGTAGAGCCTCAATCGTCAGGCATTGGCGGCGGCGCATTTATCCTCTATTGGGACAACCAGAAAAAAAAGCTGTTTACCTACGATGGTAGAGAAACGGCACCCGCATCGGCTGACGCCAACATATTCGAAAAAGACGGTGAAATAATGTCCTGGCGTGATGCCGTTGTAGGCGGTAACTCAGTGGGTGTGCCTGGCGTTCTGAGAGCATTAGAGATGGCACATAGTGCACATGGCAATCTAGATTGGAGCGCGCTTTTTGATGATGCAATTGACCGGTCAACCAATGGATTTCAAGTCAGCCCACGCTTGGCGCGGTTGTTATCGATTGACATCCATCCGGGCATGCACGCGTTTGTAGAATCTTCGTCGTATTTTAAGTCGGAAGGGGCGTTTTTAAAGGAAGGCTTTATTCGAAAAAACAAACTGCTAGCCGAAACTTTGACCAACATCGCCGCAGAAGGAACAGACTATTTTTATACTGGAGAGATGGCACAACGCATTGTAGACACAGTGCGATTCGCATCAATTAATCCCGGCAAACTCCGCGTCAAAGACTTAAAAGAATACGAAGCAGTAAAACGCAGCCCAATGTGTGGGTTTTATCGCAGTTACAAAGTCTGTGGAATGGCACCGCCTAGTAGTGGAGGCGTGACGGTAATGCAGATCCTCAAAGGCCTAGAACCCTTTGAATTATCGAAATATGGCCCTGATTCAGCGGAGTTTGTTCATCTGTTCAGTCAAGCTAGCGCACTTGCGTTTGCCGATCGAGAGTATTTTGTTGCAGATTTAGACTTTCTCGGTATTTCACCGGTGCCATTGGTCAATCCGCGCTATATGAGCGAACGCGCCTCGCTTATTTCATTGAATAAACCATTGAAAAAAGCCAAACCAGGGAAGCCCTATGCCGAGTTGAGCGTTGGGCAAGACAATGCATTGGAACTGAGTAATACCAGCCATATCAGTATCGTGGATAAGCAGGGCAATGCAGTGTCTATGACGAGCAGCGTCGAGTTTATGTTTGGCTCGGGATTGATGGTCGGTGGGTTTATGTTAAACAATCAACTCACGGATTTTTCGCTCGATCCACAGCGAAATGGCGAACCAGTCCTGAATAGAGTCCAGGCGAGGAAGAGGCCGCGAAGTGCGATGTCACCGACCATGGTGTTTGATAAGGAC
>JBCDMA010000363.1:0-3522 GCA_038744645.1 Pseudomonadota bacterium
CTAAATGCACCAGCGACAATCGACCGAGTTGCCCTGGTCCATGATTTAGCCAGTATTGAGAATTCAGCGATACCGGATGATATCTCAACACTTATTGATGAAATCAGTGCGCTTGAGAACACAGTAATCAATCATGATAAATACGAAAGCCTCAAGAATAGGCTGCGCGCGCTTTCATTATTTTACGGGTTCTTTGATTTTTCCTTCCCACTACACAAACTCGCAATTACCCCTAATGCTGAAAATACTGCATCTACCGTACTGATACATTGGATATTCTTTTTTGGTGAACGCTATAAGTTCGGCGATGTGGAATATTTAGAATTTACCGATGCAGAACCTTTGGTTAACGAAGTTAAAACGTTTGAAAAAGGCGACTTTTTCGAACAGAGTAAAGTCAGTAATTTTTCAATTGACCTGCAAAGTACAAATTATTTTCGGCGCGCTATTGCAAGAGCTAATGCAGAGGAGTCTGAGGATTTTTATGTACCAATTGAAGTCATTTTAACGCCTAAGCCACGTGATAAATACAATTTTGGCGTTGGCGTCTCAACAGATACTGGGCCGAGGTTTACAGCCGAATGGCATCGCCCATGGGTGAACTTGGGCGGTCATTCATTGAATACCAACCTTTTTGTATCTAGACCGCAACAAAGCATTGAAAGCAGCTATCGTATCCCAAAAGGAAATCCTCTGAAGGACTTTTTGGACGTGCAGCTCGGGTATCGTCTAGTGGACGACAATCAAACGCGCAGTGATACCTTGAGTCTTGCATTGTTGCGGCAGTTTGGGGCTAAAAGTGAAGATGAATGGGATTTTATTCCGTTTATTCGATTTAGTCAGGAGGGGTTTGAGCAAGGCATTGACGCAGATAGATTTACCACGCGGCTGCTTACTCCAGGTGTTACCTATAGTCGCGTACGTAAACGCGGCGATATTCTAGTATCTTGGGGCGATCGACAACAGATCACTGTGTCAGGCGGATCAACTGCGGCCGGATCAGATATCGACTTTGCTAAGATACAAGTGCAAACGAAATGGATCCGGCAGTGGCAAAAACACCGCGTTATTTTGCGCGCTGAAGCTGGCGCAATTGCTACAAACGATTTTGATAGATTACCTTCAAGTGAGCGTTTCTTCGCCGGTGGCGATCAGAGCATACGCGGCTTTGGTCTGGATGAGATATCTGATTTTAATGAGCAGATAAATGAGGATGGAGAAACGGAATTCGAATTGATCGGAGGCCGATATCTCGGTGTCCTTAGCGCCGAGTACGCATATAGCGTGAGCGAAAACTGGCAAGCAGCGGTCTTCGTTGATGTTGGCAGTGCCAGCGATGAGTTTGCCAAAGACATTGCTTACGGATTTGGTGCGGGCGTGCATTGGCTATCGCCTATTGGCAGGGTCAGATTGTATGTGGCGCAGGGCGAGAGTGAATTGGAAGACACCAGCCCGCGTATACACTTAAGTATTGGACCCGGTCTGTGAACCTGTCAACTACCCCTTTTTCTCGGCTGTCTGCAAAACTGTTTCTCAGTCTTGTGGGACTGTTAGCAGTGATTGTTCTACTATTACCAACGCAAATAGGCGTAAAGACAGGCCTCGCAATAGCGAATAAATTTGTGAGTGTAAAATATAGCGGCATCCAAGGTAGTCTATATTCGACACTTCAATTTAATAGATTTAATATTCAACATCCTGGCGTTCAGGTATCGATAGAGCAACTAAATATTGATTTGTCACTTACAAAGCTTTTTGACCTTACCGCTCAACTGAATAGCATCAGTGCTGAAAAAGTCATAGTAACACAAACCCAAAAGGACACGGCGGAAGCAAACTCGACGACAGATTCTGTTGCTATCTCTCCAGACAACTCGTTAACAAACAACACACCTTCAAAAGCCTACATCGTTTCACCTATTGCTATCGCGTTAGGAGAAGTTTCAGTGGGCTATTTCATCTTCAATAGTACTGAGCAAGCGCAAGTATCGTTATCCTCGTTACTTATCAGCCAGTTGCAGCTGTCAGATAGCACTATTATCGTTGATAACGCGTCGTTGGCAACCTTATCAATCTATGTAAATCAAGATGACAAAGAACCTCCAATGGATATTAACGATTGGTTGAATGCGTTAAAACAAGCGCCTAAGTTTGCTTTGCCTGATGTCTTTATTCCATTGCATCTCAAGCTCAATAGAATTGATATTGAACGGGTTTTGCAAGTCGCACTAGATCAACGGACAAACACATTAGCATCAGATACCTTCCTTACTGCTGACATCGAAAACCAAGTTGTTGCGCTTTCGATAAACACATTTGCAAATGTATTGCTTTCTGGGACGCAGGTAAAAGGCAATGCAGAGATTAATCTGGCCGAACGTTTTGATCATCTTTTGAATGTCGACTTGGCGCACAATCAACAATACTTGCAAGGCAAACTCGTGGGGGATTTTTACAATCAAAATCTCGTGGTAACAGATGGTCAATACCCAATAGTAAATTTGAATGCAGAGTCCGCAATCGATGCGGATAACCTGCCATTGACTGCCTCTGCAGAGATATTTGACATTGGTTCGATTTTTAACTTTTTAAACATCGCTCAGCCAACGGTAAAGATTACAACACTAGATTTGCAGCTCACGGGCGACTGGGTGTTGGGATACGAAGTATCGTCAAATGGACAGCTGGTTTACACCGAACCTACGCAGAACGACGAAAGCCAGCTTATTGCCATGTTAGACGGAAGTTTGGTTGTTAAGCCCGCCGAGTACGAATTACTTATTAATAACTATAATATCTCGGGTGAGTTAGGCAACTTATTGGTCAATGGCCAATCGTCACTTTTATCTGAAGGCACTGAATTGATATGGAAGGGACAATATTTACTAAACATCGATGATTTACAATTGCAAAAGTTTCATCCAGCACTTCCGGACGTGTTGTCGGGTGTATTCAGTGTCACTGGCACTCTTATGGAAAATAGCGCAGAAGGCAGTCTCCTATGTGAGGAAGTCAAAGCAGTGCACAATCAAAAACAGCTGGCGATGGCGTGCGATGTTTCTCTGTCAGAAAACGGTGAATTAGCAGTAAATGGCTTAGAAGCGTCAATCGGTAACAATAGTGTGTCCAGCAAAGGTAAGTTTGTTTTGCCATCATCAGCTGTTTGGAAATACAGTGACGTCTGGCTATCAGATATAAAAACAACAATTGATTTCAACGTCTCAGCTCCAGACGTGTCTCAGATTCTCGATGATGCAGCGGGCGTAATTGAATCTGCCGCTACCATACAAGGTAATATACTAACGCCGAATATCAAAGTGACTGCACACGCAGGCGATTTAAGTTATGAGAAAGCGCGCTTGGAACAGGTTGATGTATCATTTACTACCAATGGCGAAACAAGTTGGAGAAGTCATTTAGCGCTGAGCGCAAACAATGCTTCGTTCAACAAACAAGAGGTCAAATCAACGGTATTAACTATTGATGGTGATTTGGACCGCCAAACAATCTCTGCCGAAGTGA
>JBCDMA010000364.1:0-3520 GCA_038744645.1 Pseudomonadota bacterium
GCCAAGGTGCACTGGCGGGTGTTTTGGGTTCTACGTTGTCTGAAAATGTGCAAGGTGAAACTCAGAAGAAACTCGATGTCATTTCAAATCAAATTCTAAAAGACATTCTTAGTGAATCCGGATATGTGAAAGCCATCTCTTCAGAAGAAGAGGAGGGCGTTGTGCCTTGCAATCCTGAAGGTAATTATTTGGTCAGTTTTGATCCGCTTGATGGCTCATCCAACACAGAAATAAACAGCCTAATAGGCACCATATTTTCAATCGCGCATGCGCCGCAGTGGATGGATCCAAGCGACCCTTCTGCATTTTTGCAGCCTGGCACGCAAATGGTTGCGGCGGGTTACGTACTCTATGGCCCATCAACCATGCTGGCGATGACCACAGGAAGAGGTACACACCTTTATACCCTGGATAAAACACATGGCGGTTTTCTATTAACACAAGAAAATATAAAGCTTCCGGAACAAACGGCTGAATATGCCATCAATACGTCAAATCAACGGCACTGGGAGCCGCCGATGCAGCGCTACATAAGTGAATTGGTTGCAGGTTCTGAAGGCCCACGTAAAAAAGATTACAACATGCGGTGGGTTGCAGCCATGGTAGGAGATGTTCATCGCGTGCTCTGTAGAGGCGGTATTTTTATGTATCCATTTGACAAGCGCAATCCGTCAAAGCCCGGCAAGCTGAGGCTTTTATATGAAGCAAATCCGATGGCATTCTTAATTGAGCAGGCAGGTGGGCTGGCATCGACAGGGCACTGTCGCATAATGGAAGTCATGCCAGAGGAGATCCATCAACGAGTACCAACACTACTGGGTTCAAAAGAGGAAGTTGAATACTGCTTGCAATGCTATCAAGAGGCAGAAGCGGAATAGTGTTCACTCACTTTTATGTTTTCACTTGGATTTCGCCTATTTCTTGCAAGTATTCTCTTTTTAGCTAGTTGCACGCTCGTTTATGCGTCGTCTGACAAACTACAGTGGCAGTGGTACCTGATTGGCATTGCTGTCATTTCATCGCTTGCTTCATATGTCATTATCAAGCAAAAAAAGTCGATCGAGACATTCGGCATTAAAGTGCTGATTTGGGGTACTTACTTTTGGGTGTTTACCTTTGCACAATTGACATTGCTCGCCATTCTTTATTATTTATACGAATGAAACATCAATTGTGAAAAGCGCATTGCCTATCGACTTGCTGAGACACAAGTCGATAGAGCGAAGGCTATTTTAACTAACTGTGCAGTCAGAGATTAGGCTGCGGATATCAATGCAAATGCGTCTTGCAATGGTGGGACGACCTGCTTCTTGCGGCTTAATACGCCATCAAGCCAGACTTTACTTTCTTCAGGGGCAACGCCGTAAGCTTTTTCAATCATGCCTTCGTCGTCAGAAGCAATTAACATCTGAGATCCTTCTTTCATGATATCTGTTAAAAGCAACAACACGGTGTGTCGGTTGCCTTCTTCTTTCAATTTAGCAATGTCAGCCTCGAGATCAGCCTTGATTTCGTCAAAAACAGAAAGGTCGATAACTTCTAGTTGACCAATACCGACAAGGTTGCCGTGCATATCAAAGTCTTTAAAATCACGCATTACAAGGTCTCTTGCTGGTGTGCCTTGGACCGCTGATTTCACTTTAAACATTTCCATACCCAGTGCTTTGAAGTCTTCAATGCCTGCGATTTCAGCAAGCACTTCAACACACTTTATATCGGCCGTAGTGCACGTCGGGGATTTGAAGATAACAGTATCGCTTAGGATCGCACACATCATGATCCCAGCGTAGTTCTTCGGAATTTCTACACCATAAAAATCGTACATCATTTTGATAATAGTGTTACTACAACCGACAGGTCTTATCCAGCACTCAAGAGGTGTAGACGTTGTCAAATCTCCCAATTTGTGATGATCAACAACACCGACAACGGTTGCCTCATCTAAATCATCTGGGGCTTGTGTTTTCTCCGTGTGATCTACAATGTAGACTTCCTCACCTGCATAGCTCATCTTTAATTCAGGCGCTTCAAAGCCAAAGCGATCTAAGATGAACTGTGTTTCAGGAGATACATCGCCAAGTCTTGTTGGGATAGCCTCTTCGCCAATTTGATTTTTGAGATAAGAAAGGGCGAGTGCGCCACAAATTGAATCTGAATCAGGGATCTTATGCCCTACAACATACATTGCCATACTTTATCACTCCGTAAACGTTCGAGGCATTCTAGCAAATCGTAAAGCCAATGGTATAGGGTCCCTGCGAATTCTTCGACTCAAGTGTTATGTCTTGAGTCAACATCAGTCTGACTCAGGCATGCCATTTGACTTAACCAGGTTGATATTGCGCAGGACCAAAGGGATCAGGCCCAATGTACCGGTGGCTATCGTAATAAAAGACGTTAATGACTCGCCGCTGCTGTAGTACATGACGACAACTACTACAATAAAAATGACGAAAATCGGTATCCGCAGCACTTGCCACAGTCCTTCGTTGTTCTGCTGCAGCCATTGCTCAATGTGCTGTTCAGGCTCGGCGCTTAACACAAACTTTTTGAAACTCTCGTTAATAATATGCCATCCTTGGTGCCTGAAGATATAGCCGCGGCGGCTCAAATGTTCGATCACATTGACGTTAGCAGGATTAATACTGGCGCCATTGGCAATTTGCCAAAGTGCTATCTTTTCGTCTCTTGTGCACAGTTCCCATTGCTTACGGTAGAAAGAATTCGCATGCGCCAAGAAACATGCGATAACTTGTTCCGGCTCTGAAATTGTTTTCAAAGCATCGTGATCGGCATCTCGTTCCTCTTTAATAGACGTCCAATCTTCATGACTTATTAGCTTTTGTCGAATGTTCTTCAATTCTGGCCACCCGGACGTCTCGTGTTTAATGACGCTAATCAAATTTAACGGGTCAGCCGGTTTGCTCTTGTTTAGTGGGAACCATAGGTACGCCTTATCAAATTCCTCAAAGACATTTGTCCAAGCGCTAATTTCATCCCTATTTGTTTGAATATCTGAGTTAGGCAGCGTGGCATAAGCATCGTTGTTTATTAAGCGATAGAAAGGTGAGGCGGAAGCCACGATCAATATCACTATGCCCTTCATATCAAGCAGCTCTCTGATCAATACAATTGCCAAGTGCCGTTTTTCGTCGTCTTGGCTGATCTCTTCAAATCCCTCAAGCGCAATATATGCGGTTTTATCGTCAGATAGGGCTATATTTTCTCTAATTTCCTTCTGTAAAACCGAAAGCTGACCAAATTGTTCAAGGCAATTGGAAATGTTGAGACACCTTTCTTTATATAGAGAAATGCGCAATTTACCACATACTTTGTAAAACGTAAGTTTTGACGTGTTTAGCAACACAAGCGCTTTATTGCCATCTTCTTTTTTCGTATAAGCCAATGCCCGGAATCCATTTTTTGCCACACCAGACTTTTTAAAAGAGACACTGAATTGAGTATGGTCGAGCAAATGCTCACCCATCAGACGCATCACAATAAAGCGTTTTACCACCCA
>JBCDMA010000365.1:0-3506 GCA_038744645.1 Pseudomonadota bacterium
CCTTGAGCCAATTAGCGCTAGATATATGAACAGCGCTAGAAATACTGTCAGTCCTTATATTAGCAGCCCTCCCTATTATTGCTGGGTTTCAATTGAATTTAAATTACACGACAAAGTACGATGCGTTGATTCCCGTTGCTGGATTGAACTGCTAACGCGCAATTAACCCAGTGTTTCTAACATGAATGCCTTTAATGCTTCGTAATCGTTTTCCACGCTGTGTGCCAATGATGGCTTATTTGAGGCGTCGGCGAGTGGTTTCGGTAGATTCAATGGTTGCCCTAATACCGTCTCCACTGTTTCTTTAAATTTTGCTGGATGTGCAGTGCCCAAGAAAACGCCCACTTCGCCTTCTTGCAACTGTTTTGTAAGTGCGCGATAAGCGATTGCTGCATGCGGCTCTGATATATAACCCAAGGATTGCATTTTCTTCATTGCTAATGATGTGTATTCTTCATCTACCATCTCACCAACGAGGTCTGCTTTATCGATTTGGCCGTTTTCAATGAGCGCTTCGATGCGCGGCCAGTTATTTGGCTGAGACACGTCCATGGCATTAGACATGGTTGCTACCGTTGGCGCTGGGTCCCACTCGCCCGTTTGTAGATACCTCGGAACTGTGTCATTAGCATTGGTTGCTGCGACAAAACGTTTGATGGGTAAGCCAACGGCCTTTGCTATCATGCCAGCGGTTAGGTTACCAAAGTTTCCGCTCGGAACTGCAAATACTGCATTCTCTCTTTCTTCTTTAGGCAATTGCGCAACCGCCTCAAAGTAGTAGCAGACCTGTGCCAACAATCGGCTTATATTGATTGAATTCGCTGAGTTGAGATGTAGACCATCCCGTACATCTGGATCATCAAATGCAGTTTTTACCAGTTTTTGACAAGCGTCAAAATCTGAATTGATGGCAACGGTATGAATGTTTCTATCTAGCGTTGAAAAGAGCTTCTCTTGCAGCGGACTGATCTTTCCTTTTGGAAACAAGATAACCACTTGAATGTTGTCGATTCCGTAAAACGCATGTGCGACGGCAGCGCCCGTATCACCTGACGTTGCAGTTAAGATGGTGATTTTTTGGCCATCGCTAATACTTGCCAGACACTGCGCCATAAATCGACCACCAAAGTCCTTAAATGCGAGTGTAGGGCCGTGAAACAATTCCAAGCTATAAATGTTATCTGACACTTGGGTCAGCGGCGCTTCAAATGAGAATGCTGTAGCAACAATCTGGTTTAAAAGTGCTTGGGGTAGTTCGTCCCCTATCAAGTGTGCCAACACACGCTGACTTCTCTCTACAAGCGGCAATTCGAGCAGCGCATCAACATCGTTGAGTTTTTTGAATTCGTTTTGAAAATAAAGTCCCTGATGTTTTCCTAAGCCTTTTTTTACGGCTTCAGCAAAACCGACTTGATCTTGCTCATCTTTTAAATTAACTAGTTTCACAATTGGTCCTTAGGCGTTTATCAGGCGCGTACCCTGTGTATCAATTTTACAAATATGCGAAAAACCATCGGCATTTTGTACGTAGTGTTTGTTGAGCCATTGCTCAATACATTGTGCGGAAGTCAGACTGTCGGTCACTGCAAATACAGTAGGCCCAGATCCCGAAATACCAAAAGCCAATCCGTTTTGCGTATCAACAAAACGCCTTGCGTCATCGAAGCCCGGTAGCAATGTCTTTCGATGCTCCTCAGCAATCACATCTTGCATCATATTGGCCGCCATTTGTCTGTCATTCTTGTGCAGCGCATCAATGAACACGCTGAGTTGCCGACCAAATGCCAAACAGGTGGCAAGGTCGTATTGTCGAGGTAATATCTTTCTTGCTGCTGCCGTAGAAACGGAGAGTCCTGAGTAACTCACTACCCAATACCAGTCGTCAAACACAGGCAAAGACAGCGCAACCGGACGTTCTGTACCCGTCATCAACGTCATTCCACCGAGATAGCTCGGTGCAACATTGTCATAGTGGATGCTACCGCTGATTTGCCCTTCGAGTTCTCCCATCATCAATAAAAGCTTGTCTTCATCAAAGGACTTTTGTGCGTAATCATTTAGCGCGTAAAACGTCGCGACGATGGAACTTGCGCTTGAACCTAAGCCTGAACCGATGGGCAATGCTTTGTGCAAATGCAGCTTGACTTGCAATTGTTCGAGACCATGGCTCACCAGAGCCTGCTGAAAAAAATCATGGCAGTGTTTGACAATGTTGTTATCTGGCTCAGGGGGAAGCCTATCCGAGAAATGACCATCGACAGTGATTGCAAACTCGGTGGAACTTTCCACTTCCACCCAATCGCCTAGCAACTGCCCGTCAACCGGCGCCAGGGCGGCGCCCAATAGATCAAATCCCAGACTGACATTTCCGATCGATGCCGGAGCATAAGCTCTAATGCTACTCATCGAAATTCCGCTTGATTTGGCAAGGTTCTCAGAAGATCGGCAAATACACCCGCCGCAGTAACCGTTGCTCCAGCACCGTATCCACGAATTACGAATGGTTTAGGTGAATAATAGGTTGAGTGGATCGCCAGTGCATTTTCACCCTCTTTAACCGCAGCGAGCGGATGTGACGTTGAAACGGCTTGAATTTTCACCTGGCATTTCCCTGCCGCTATCGAGCCGACATAGCGCAAAACTTTCTGTTCGCTTTTTGCTTGTTCTACCTGCACTGCTATTTCGCTGTCCAACCGCTCAAGGTTCTGCATAAATGTGTCTATATCACCGCTATCATCAAAGCTTGCAGGCAATACCGACTCAACTTCAATATCGGCCAGCTCTAATGCCATACCTGCTTCTCTTGCCATAATAAGCAGTTTGCGCGCAACATCCATGCCACTTAAATCATCTCTTGGATCGGGCTCAGTGAACCCATTGTCCTTCGCTATCGCAGTGGCATGAGACAGGCTTTGACCTTCTTCAAGTTTGCCAAAAATATAGGAAAGTGAGCCAGACAGGATCCCTTCAAAGGTCTCTAATTTATCCCCCGCCAATACCAATTTCTGTAGATTGTCGATGACCGGCAAGCCAGCACCTACAGTGGTCTCATATAGATATTGTTTTTTTACTGACTGTGAAATTGATTGCAAGCGCTGGTAGTAATCCAAGTTTGATGTATTGGCCTTTTTATTTGGCGTAACAACATGGAATCCCGCGTCTAAAAACTCAGCATACTTGTCGGCAATGCTCTGGCTACTTGTACAATCGATGATAACGGGATTGATTAATGCATTCGCACGCACAAATTCCACTGCGATGTCAAGAGAAAACGGCGCTTGAGTTTCTGATGATCGCAGTGCGGCTAGTCGCTCATTCCAATCACTGTCATAGGTAATTCCCTCTTCATCCAACAGCATTACCTGGCTGTTAGCGATCCCATAAACTTTCAACGAAATGTCTTTGCTCTGTAGCATCTGTTGCTGCACATGCATCTGTCGCAAAAGCTCCTCGCCTACGGTGCCGCAGCCAATAAAAAAGACATCCAAGGTTTGCTTGCTTGAGAA
>JBCDMA010000366.1:0-3503 GCA_038744645.1 Pseudomonadota bacterium
GTTCATTCAAAATTTAAATAGTGAAGCAATCAATGAGCTTGCTAAAAACGCCCGTATCACCCGAGGGCGGCCGCCGTTAAGCAGTGATTCGACATCAGGATCTAATAACCAACGTGAAGAGACACCTGCCCAATCGTTCGGCCCACCAGGTTCTGACATCAAAGTAATGTCAAGTTTCGGGTTGGACGAAGTCACGATATTGCATGGTGATCGATGTTACCAACTGGCGCAGACAGCACTTGATGACAAAGTTTGGCGGGGTCGCACACCGTGGTTGAATAGCAGCAGTTGCAATAGAAAAGGTGAATTTGACGAACAATTACAAGAGTCGCTGAATAAATTTATGCGGCGTTAGATCTGTGGTTTGTCCAACAAAACCGGACCCGGACCGTGCTTAGATAGCTTATCCTCCGAATTGTAAAGAGGACAGCGTTTCATGGATAGGCAACCGCAACCAATACAACCTCCCAGGTAATCACGTAAACGTTCTAGATACGCAATGCGAAGATTGAGTTCTTCTTGCCAGCCTGCAGCAAGTTGTTCCCAGTCTTCACTGTCTGGTGTGCGATTATTAGGTAGCGAGGCAAAGGTTTCTTTAATTGTTGCTAGGTCGATACCCATTTTCTGTGCTGCTTTAATCACTGATATTCGCCTAAGGGTTTCGCGCTTATATCGGCGTTGATTACCCTGGTTACGCGAGCTTTGAATTAAGCCTTTCTGTTCATAAAAATGCAAAGTCGAAACCTTAACCCCGCAGCGTTTTGCAACTTGCCCTACCGTTAATGCACCTTGTTCATCCATAAGAATCAGCCATTTGAAAACAATTGAAAAAAATACTTTACCTCAAGCTTACTTGAGGTTTTACAGTATAGAACAATCGAGACTAAATGAATAATTGGATAGGGAATCAAGATGATCAGACTAGAACATATAAATATTGTGGTAAGCGAAATTGCAAACTCATTGGCGTTTTACCAAGCAGCGTTTCCTTCGTGGAGAGTGCGCGGAGAAGGCGTGACTGATTGGTTTGGCGTCAAACGCAAGTGGGTACACTTTGGTGATGACCATAACTACATAACGTTGAATGATAGTGGCACAGGTACTAATCGTAATTTAGCAACCAATGCACTCGGCATAGCGCATTTTGCGTTTGAAACAAACAATCTAAAAAGGTTGATTGCACGACTACAAGACGCTGGTTTTACCCCTTCCCACGCAGGCGCGCCAAATGAACATCGCGAGAATATTTATTTTATCGACCCGGATGGTCTTGAGGTGGAGTTTGTCCAGTATCTTTCGGATGTTCCAAGCGAACGAAACATTTATTTGTAATCAGGGAGTAAAAGTACGCAGATGAAAAGAACGCCAAAAATTGTGATTATCTTTCATTCATCCACTGGTACAACCAAACGTTTGGCGCATGCCATTGCAAAGGGCGTCGACAATCAACAACTAGGAAGCTCGCAGCTGATTGAAATCATAGGTCAGGACATACAACATGGTCGCTATCTTAATCAAGCAACCCTATCGGCTATCACCGAGGCGGATGCGGTGATTTGGGGTTCACCCACCTATATGGGGAGCGTATCGGCGCAGTTTAAAAGCTTTGCTGATGCCACTGGTGACGTTTGGGATAATCAATTATGGGCAGGCAAGTTGGCTGCGGGGTTCACTATAGGTGCCAACTATTGCGGAGATCAACTAATGACTTTGCAATACATGCAAGTACTGGCAAGCCAACACGGCATGATATGGATAGGTTTAGACATTGCTGGTGGACAAGACACTCAAGGTAGAAATCGTCTTGGTACACAAATCGGTTTAGCTTCTCAAACCCGCGACACAGATGTTCCGGACATTGATTTAATCACTGCGGAATACTTAGGCGGACGAGTCGCTCGTGCATTGTCATTTGTGCTTGATAGAAAACTATAAAAAACAACAGTGTTTCAATTAACGTCTTCGGAAGTTTCACAGGTTGATGCGGATGCCTTTATCGAGATAATTGCCAACAGCATGTATAGGTTGCAAGCTCGAATCATCGCTTAGCCATACCACTACTGCTTGCTGTCCGCCATCAAAATCAACCGTTGGCCATGGATAGACTTTTTCAGCATCATAAGCAAACGACTGATTGCTGAGGACGATAAAATCTTCGTCTAGTCGGCGTCTGGCATTCTCTCCTCGTGTGACTTTTGTTTCTGCATCGAATCCAAGTAAGGTTATATTGATTTTTGGTGCATTTAACGCATTGCCTTGAAGGTCTGCATACTCGGCACTTATCCCTTGCGACGTTAAAGACGCTTTGAGAATGGCTTTTGCAACCTGCTTACTCTTTTTCGTTGGCAATGATTTTCCTGAGAACCAACCCGTCCACTCCATACCATTGACAACAAATCCAGGCGTATACACTGAGTTTACATTCCCAATCCGGTAATGTGACCGCTGACGTTGCGAATGTGACCGAGAGGCGTATAGATCTCTCCAACCCAAATAGTCCCAATAATCCACGTGAAAGACCATCGGGATCACGTCCGTCCACAAACCATCTGATTGTTTCATTTGATTTACCCATTCCTGAGCAGGCGGGCAACTGCTACAACCTTGAGAAGAATACAATTCTAAAAGCACGGGAGGGACTTCAGAAGACACGAGTTCTTGGGACGATTCGTTCGCTTGCAATGCGCTGGCGAAAAACAGAGTTAACACGATGATAATATAAGGCATAGGTCACCAAAACAGTCTGTACTGATATAGGAGACCTGACGAACGATAGGTTATTTTCATGAGTAGCTCACTTTTTTGCCAAAAGGCAAAATAAAAAACCCCCGACTAAAACAAACTTCCGTCGAGGGTTACACTCATCTACGCCTACTGTCTGAGATTACAACTGCAAATCTACAAGCGTAAAATGAAACCTTTGGCTATAGGCGTTAAGGCGCTATACGCACTGTATTTCCTGAGCTTCGTCCAGTGGCAACCGTCCAATTATCAAACTGAATATTGCTTGACGATATTCCACCGCTTCTCACTGCACCAACATGCGTTAAGTCATAGCCAAACGTATCTGATGCAACATCTAGATTGAACGGGATGTTCTCGTTCAAGATAAATGGAGATCCGTTATCCTCCGCATTGACGATACCGTCATTGTTTGTATCTCCATCTAAAAACCCGTTTAATGCTGCAGGGTCTGCCAATAATCCGTTGCTAAACTCGCGGATGGAAGCTAAATACCAACTGGCAGTGAAGTTGTTACCGCGTTCTGCGAACTCGCCAGTGAACTCAATACCGTTATTAGAACCGTTGTAGTAAACCAACCCGTTTCCATTTGAGTTGTTTGGTGCGACTGTACCGGCAGGAAATCCGACAGCATTGTCTGCAACAACACCAAAGTTGCCATTTGCACCGGCTTCATTAGCACAATGAACACCGTCTAGATAGTTGGGACCGGGCGCTTGCGTATCAATTTGGCTTAAATCAGCACCATCATTTGCAAGGAA
>JBCDMA010000367.1:0-3502 GCA_038744645.1 Pseudomonadota bacterium
CTCAAATGTCACGTATTCCCAGGCATCTGGTTGGTCGAGAACCGCATTCAACAATTTATTATTTAGGCCGTGACCTGTTTTATATGCGGCAAGTTCTCCAATCAGGCTATGTCCACCTAAATAGAGGTCGCCTATGGCATCAAGGATCTTATGCTTTAAGAATTCGTCTTTATACCTTAAACCTTCGGGATTGAGTACTCTATAGTCATCCAGTGCAACGGCGTTATCCATACTGCCACCTAGGGCTAGGTTCATGTCATTCATCAATTCGAGATCGCGCATAAACCCAAAGGTTCTAGCACGTGAAACCTCATCGACATAACTGTTGACTGAAAAATCCATGACAACATGTTGGCGGGTTCGTTTAATTGCAGGGTGAGGGAAATCAATTTCAAAATCTACACGGAATCCATCGTATGGCCTAAGTTCTGCCCACTTATCGCCATCCTCAACGCGGATTTTTCTGTCGATTTTGATTAGCCGCTTCTGTGCGTCCTGCTCTTCAATACCGGCACTTTGCAATAGGAAAATAAACGGGCTAGCGCTGCCATCTAAAATCGGTAGCTCATAGCTATCCACTTCAACGTAGATGTTATCAATACCCAGCCCTGACAGTGCTGAAGCCAGGTGTTCGACCGTATGTATAGATACACCATTCTTATCAGTAATGCAGGTGCACAACATAGTATCACCGACGTCTCTGGCGTCAGCGCGAATGTCTACTGGTGGAGTCAAATCGATACGTCTAAAAACGATCCCTGTGTTAACAGGAGCAGGCTTCAAGGTCATACGCACCTTTCGCCCTTTGTGCAAACCGATCCCTGTCTCCGTGACTGAATTTTTAATTGTTCTTTGTTTTAGCATAGTGAGTAATCCAAAAACGGACGCGGAATTTATCCCATAACTACTATTATAGCAAGGAATAATTCTTGCAAAGAATCTTGCAATTATTGTTAAACCATATTGGCCCGTGAACTGATAGGCCTTAGTGTCTAATCAACTTGTCGACGAATAAATGCCGGGATATCCAAGTATTCTAGCTCGTTCGGAGCAGAATCAGCTTCCACAGCCTTCGACGTATTTTCCACTACACTGTCATTTGTTCCTGTCGCTCTGACTCTAACGCCATCGTTATTGACTAGCGTAATATCAGGCTTTCGCTCAGCACCAATCCCCGTCGCTACCACTGTGACACGAACTTCGTCCGTAAGTTCAGGATCAATTACTGTACCTACGACCACAGTTGCATTCTCAGATGCAAATGCTTTTACTGCATTACCGATTGTCTCGTACTCATCAATTGCAAAATCAAGTCCGGCGGTAATGTTAACCAAAATGCCTCGCGCACCTGCGAGATCAATATCTTCAAGCAATGGGCATGCAATTGCCGCATCTGCAGCCTCTTCAGCTCGATCTTCACCCTTACCAATGCCACTGCCCATCATGGCGGTGCCCATTTCTGACATGACTGTTTTAACGTCAGCAAAATCCACGTTGACCAGACCTGTGCGAGTAATTAACTCGGCAATGCCTTGAACAGAACCCCTTAATACATCATTAGCCGCACTAAATGCTTGTAACAACGGCGTGCCTTTGCCCATCACTTTTAACAGCTTTTCGTTTGGAATAGTGATCAGTGAATCAACGTACTTTGATAATTCTGCAATGCCTTGTTCTGAAAAATCACCGCGTTTTCTGCCTTCAAAAGGAAAAGGTTTAGTTACGACCGCAACCGTAAGAATTCCCATATCTTTTGCAAGCTTTGCAACTTCTGGCGCAGCACCCGTGCCGGTACCACCACCCATGCCGGCTGTAATGAAGATCATATCCGACCCATCAATTGCCTGACGAATTTTTTCTTTGTCTTCTTGTGCCGCTTCTCTACCGACATTAGGATCAGCGCCAGCGCCGAGTCCTTTGGTGAGTTGCGATCCAATTTGCAGTTTTACTGCAGCAGACGAGTTACTCAATGCCTGAGCATCTGTATTCATGGCGATGAATTCAACGCCTTCTATGTTTTGTGCCACCATGTGTTGTACAGCGTTACCACCACCACCGCCGACACCGACGACTTTTATAACAGCTTCTTCACTTGGATTATCCATCAGTTCGAACATTTTTAGTCTCCGATACTGTGAGCCTGCGCGCACAGACTCGTTTTTGATTAGCGCTTAAAGGTCCCCTAAAACTCGCCTTTAAACCAACTTTGTATGCGTTTAAGCACACTCTCTGCGTCAGTCTTACTCGACTGCTTCTTATTATTAAAATCTTGCATTGTATATTTTAGCAAACCAACGGCAGTGGCATAACTCGGATCATCAACATATTCCGCAAGCCCTTTAACAGAATGCGGGTTTCCAACCCTGACAGGCATCTGAAAGATTTCTTCTGCGAATTCGACGGCACCTTCCATTTTTGCTGTACCGCCTGTTATTACTAATCCAGCTGCTATTTGTTCTTCTAATCCACTGGCTTTTATTTGCTCATACGCGATTTCGAGAAGTTCATGAAACCGTGGTTCAATCACTTCTGCAAGCGTATGTCTTGACATGGCTCTTGACGGACGACCACCCACACTGGGTACTTCAATGGTCTCTTCCATACTAACCATATCTTTCAACGCACATGCATAATTCATTTTTATTTGTTCTGCATAACTCAATGGCGTTCTGAAGATCTTGGCTATATCGTTGGTGATCTGGTTGCCCGCCAAAGGTATCACTGCAGTATGGCGTATTGCGCCGTCTGTGTAAATAACAATATCAATGGTTCCGCCACCAATATCAGCGACGCAGACACCTAATTCTTTTTCGTCTTCTGTTATCACAGCGAAACTCGATGCAAGGGCGCTGAAAATCGCCTGATCAACGGATAAATCGCAGTTCTCAACGCACTTGACGAGATTCTTTGCCATATCGTCTGCGCAAGTAATGATATGCGCTGCCGCTACCATGCGTACACCACTCATACCGATAGGGTTTTTAATGCCTTCTTGTACATCAATCATGAATTCTTGTGGAAGTACATGAAGCAATTTTCGTTCCGCTGCTATAGGCACGGAGCGGGCAGCATGAATCACATTGTCGACATCATCTTGCGTCACTTCTTGATTATTAATTGGGATCATGCCTGATTCGTTTTGACACTGAACATGGCGACCGCTGATTGACATTAACACAGAGCTAACCTGACAGTCTGCCATAATCTCCATTTGGCTAACTGCTTGTTTAATCGATTCTTTTACAAGCAATAGATCGTTAACGCCGCCTTTCTCCATACCCCGAGACTTATATTCGCCGACCCCTAGTATGCTCAGTTCGTTGTCTGGCAACACTTCGCCAAGCACGGCCTTTACTGCGCTTGTGCCGATATCTAACCCAACGACAAGTTCGCGATCGCCTATTTTAGACATCACAGAGATCCTCTCTCATTATTATTTTTACATTTCAATGCGATCAGCCTCGACATCAGTTGTCGCTGCCTCCCAGCCAACTGCCATACC
>JBCDMA010000368.1:0-3427 GCA_038744645.1 Pseudomonadota bacterium
AGTTCGGCGCGTCGTCTTCAAAATGCAGTTTAAAATCATCTTGTTGCTTTATTATAGTTTGATTTACGTTGAATATTTCAAGCGCACAATCAGAATACTTAGGTAATGCAACTTCGTCGGATGAAATCAATTGCCTTAGCTGTTTGTCTATGTCAACAAATCGACTCATATCATTCTGACCGAAAGGCCTAACTTTGCCCAACTCAAGTGTAAACGCGTGCGCATTGTGTTGACTAGATGAATAATCAGAGAACGTAGCGGTAGGCGCCTGTGACAGCAGGACAGTATTTATGTCACAAGCAGACAAAAAGCAGAGTTGCGATTTATCGTACGACTTATCATAAAGGTAAGGATAAACGGCGAATTTCTCATTCTTTGAAGGGCGAATTGCAGTGTGTAAATCATAATGTAATCGCTCAGTTGACTTACGCTCAAAGAACGCGGAAACGACCTGCATGAGGATGTTTGCTCTTTTTGACTCCATCGAATTTGATTTGTCTGCATAATGGAAAAGGCGGTTTAGATTTTCTTCCACAAAACGTACTTGCTGTTCTATTGAAGGAAGATTCCCATAAATAAACAGCACGGGGTGAACAATATCCAATGTACCCTCGAACACATCAAAGATGATGCTATCGACTAGCTCTATGGGTGCGGATTCGTTGCCATGCACGCCTGCTGAAATCACGATTGATTTCCTTAGTCGATTATTGCTTTTTTGTTTGCTTATAGGCGAAATTTCAAGCACGCCGGGACACGGACCATTGACCTGCAGTTGTTGGTCCAATTGAAAAGAAAAAGGTGTAAACGCGGTTTGGTTATTTAAAGAAAACGAAAGAAACTGTTGTATGTCAGCGCGCAAAATTTTAATTGAAAAAACGAGTAATTATTTACTCGTAGACTATCACACTTTTACCTTTTTTCTGAGTTCTGCGCACTTATTTACCTCAGCCTCAAAATTACCTATCATAAGCTGCTCAATAAAGCTATCGATAGGGACTGCTTGAGAAAACAAGAAGCCCTGCCCTTTCGTTATGCCCATGCTTTTAAGTATCGCCAGCTGTTCTATTGTTTCAATCCCTTCCACAAAAGTTTCGCATTGCTTGGCATCGCAAATGATTTTTGTTGCTTTGATAATGGCAGAGTTTACGGGCGATTGACTCAACCCCAATATAAATGCTTTATCTATCTTTACAGCATCTAACGCCAAGTCTTTTATGAATGAAAGATTAGAGTACCCTTTACCAAAATCATCCATCGAAAGCGAAATACCTAAGGTTTTTATTTCATCTAATTGCCGCTTTACGAGCAAAGAGTTGGATAGCATAACGTCTTCTGTTAATTCAATTTCCAAGAGATGCAACGGGACGGCGTGTCTTGATGAAATATCCTTTAAAATCGGCACCAAATTAGGATCGTATAGTTGGCCGGGAGATAAATTGACCGAAATGGGTACTATGCAGTTGGTTTGGATAAGCTTAGATAGTGCAGCCATTGCCGCATTGATGGTCCAATATCCCAATACATTCATCATGTTGTAGGATTCTGCTGCTTGCAACAAGGTACCTGGGAAAACGGTACCGTCGAGCGGGTGATGCCACCTCAACAAACACTCGCCACCAATGATGTCGTAATTTTGCAAATCGACTTTGGGTTGAAAGTAAAGCTCTAACTCGTCGCCTTCCAGTGCTCGGGTCAAGTCTGCTTTAAGCGTCAATCCCTTTGCCGTATTTTGCTTGTTTTCATCAGTGAGTACGGTGAAGTTCACATGTCGATTGGACTTCGACTTTCGCAACGCTGCTTCAGCCAGTGAAATAACCGTATTGACGTTGGTCTCTGAACTTTTACGTATTGCCCCACCAACGTTGAAGTCAGCTATAAACGCCGTACCTTTAACATCGAGTGGTGTTTTGAAATGAGAAAGCAATCTCGAGTGGTGTTCTCGCAATCGCTTCTCAGTGTGCACATCTGACATCACAATGCCAAAGATGTCTCCACTGAGGCGCCCTACTGCATATGCATCAGGGAAAATCAGGCCTATTCTATTAACGATTTGCAACAAGACTTGATCGCCTGACTCTTGGTCAAATGCAGCGGATACATCAGAAAACCGCATGACATCCATGAACATCACACTGAATTGTTCATGATCTGTTGAGACTTTTTCGATTAAATCAATGAACAAGTACCTATTGGGTATCTCGTTCAAATGTTTGTGGTCGTGTTTTATCATAAATTAGGGATTCAACCATTATGTTACATTGCAGCAATATTCCTTTATTGCCATGTCACTTTATATATCGATTAAATCCCCAATTTCTTTATACTAAATGGTAAGAAGTTACCCATTGAGAAATAGGGTTAAAAAGACAGTTCGTCTATTTCACCTCGCACGGGGTTAGCTTCCATATTTTCTCAACGTAATCTTTTATCGATCGGTCTGATGTGAATTTACCCATCATCGCTGTATTGATAATCGCCATTTCAGCCCATTTTGACTTGTCGCGATATGCCGCATCAATGCGTTTGTTTGCTTCGCTATAAGATTCAAAATCCGCCAGCACAAGATAGGGATCGCCGCCGCTTAATAGGCTGTGTTTTACTGATGCTAGTGCGCCCGGTTCCCCTGGCGTGAAAAAGTCAGATTCTAACCAGTCTAGAACCGCTTTAAGCTCGCTGTTGGCATAGTAATAATCGTATGGATTGTATCCGTCGCGACGCAGTGCGTTCACTTCATCCACAGTTAGCCCAAAGATGAAAATATTGTCGTCACCCACCTCTTCCGCGATTTCAATGTTTGCGCCGTCTAGCGTGCCAATAGTTACAGCACCGTTTAATGCTAGTTTCATGTTACCGGTCCCAGACGCTTCCTTTCCTGCGGTACTGATTTGTTGAGATATATCTGCTGCCGGTATCATCTTTTCAGCAAGTGACACGCGGTAATTTGGCAAGAAAACCACCTGTAGTTTTTTGTTTACGCGTGAGTCATTATTGATTTTGTCCGCAACTTTGTTGATGGCAAAAATAATGTCTTTTGCAAGCGTATACGCGGGTGCGGCTTTTGCGCCAAATAGGAATACCCTTGGATGCATATCAAGTGTCGGATCTTCTAATAAACGACGATAAAGGGCAAGAATATGCAGCAAGTTGAGGTGTTGTCGCTTGTACTCGTGTAGACGCTTGATCTGAATATCGTAAATCGCTTTGTTGTTGATCCTCACGCCAGTGAGCTTAAACACCTCATTGGCCAGTGCATCTTTGTTTTGTTGCTTGACCTTCATGAATTTGTTTTGAAAGGACTTTACAGACGCGTGTTTTGCCAAGTGTGATAGTTTGTCCAACTCCAGCAACCAATCATCACCAATCTTGTCTGTGATGAGCTCTGATAGTTTAGGGTTGCACGCGTTTAACCAACGTCGCGGTGTTA
>JBCDMA010000369.1:0-3408 GCA_038744645.1 Pseudomonadota bacterium
CTGGATCACGCCAAGAAGTCAGGCAGATGCTCTATCGTGGTTCACAAAGAGAACATGGATGCTGCACCGCGCAAAGTATTGAGCTTAGAATAGGTGGAAGCGCAATAGTTTCCATTAAGGTTTCATCGCTATAAAATCGCTTGTCCAGAATCCGCCGGGTAACTCGTTTTCAGTTCAGTAAGACACCAATTGCATCAAGTTGTCCAAAGTGTCTGCTTCATTGGCAGGTTTGTCCCAGCGGATACGGTGGATCCGAGGAAAACGCATGGCTACACCGGACTTATGGCGATTGGATTGATGAATCGAATCAAAGGCTATTTCACATACCAATGCTTTGTTTACATCTTTGACTGGGCCAAAACGGCCTATGGTGTTTTTTCGCACCCACTTGTCCAGAGATTTTAATTCTTCGTCAGTAAAACCAGAATATGCTTTGCACACAGGTAATAGTTGTTCACCTTGCCAACACCCCAACGTAAAATCAGAATAAAATGACGATCGAATGCCATGGCCGCGCTGTGCATACATGATAACGGCATCAATCAACAGCGGATCGCGTTTCCACTTATACCAGTTGCCTTTAGGTCGACCAGCAACGTAGTTTGATTCACGATGCTTAAGCATAACGCCTTCAATAAAATGGGCTTCTTGCTGTGCAGCGTCTGCACGTGTTTCCCGTAAGTCGTGAATACTGTTAAAAGAGACTTCCTGTGACAAAAACAGGAAGGGCAACGACTGTTGTTGATACCAAAACGACAGGTGGTGCATTCTGTCATCGAGTGGCAAATTGCGTAAGTCCAACTCTTGTAAAAACAAACAATCATAGAGAATGATCCCGACAGGATATGCGCTGATAAGTTTTTTTGACGGTTTTTTCTTGTTAAGTCGTTGCTGCAGTTGATTAAAACTGCCAATTTCAAAGCGAGTATCACGTTTTAAAATACGCTGAGCTGTGTCGTCAGATACGATTTCAGATGCGGCGCTTTGCATTGGTGTCTGACTAACTGTCGTAACGTTTTTGATAGCAACCAACTCGCCGTCGAATACGCCAAGAGTATCCTTAATGTTGACGTGATCGACAATGTCAGGAAAAGAGTGGCTGATATCGTCACCCGTGCGGCTGTACAGCGCTTTTCCGCCCTTTGATACAGCCAATTGAATGCGGATCCCATCAAACTTCCATTCTGCTCTGTATTTGTCAGGCGTGATGGATTCGAGCACTTTGTCATCTGCAGGGTGCGCCAGCATAACCGGTTGAAACACGACACGGTCGCTTACATCAGGCAATGTTCCCTTGCCATCCAACCAATTGAACATATCGGTATAAGGTGGCTCAACGGCATGCCATAAGCGTTCTATTGCTTCTAGCGTCACGTCTGGGTTGTTTTCTTTACCGTATTCAGCCAAAGCCTTTTTTAAAAACCTCGCGGATACACCTATGCGCAGGCCCTTAGTACCCAGTTTTAATAACGCCCAACGTTGCGTTGCATCCATTTTATTCAACAGCTGTGTCAAAAAGCCTGCATTTTGTTTCTGATTGCCCGACTTAAAAGTGTTGATAATATCGCTCAGTGATGGAATTTGCGGTAGGGGAGGCGGATCATCTTCTAACTCACACCACAAATGCGAAACGGTTTCACTCATTTCGCCAACATAGTCATAGCTCATCTCAAAAAGCACCGGATCTATGCGTTCCGTGGCGAGGTCCTTGATCATCTTTCGCTTAAAAAACTGAAAATCCAGTGTGCCTGCAATTGCGGATATTGCCCAACCGCGATCAGGATCTGGCGTATCTTGCAAAAACGATTTGATCAGCTTGGTTTTAACCAGATTGCTATTGGTGAAATACAGCTTATCTACAAGTGTGGCAAAACTTCGCATCAGGCGTTGGCATCCTCATCATACCCTACCAATGACAGTGCTTTCGCTTTATAGCCCAAAGAAGTCGCTTGATGAACGAGTGCTTCCTCTCGACCATGTGTGACCCATAATTCGTCCGGATTGACTTCCTTTAGTGTTGTGATGAGTTCATTCCAATCCGCATGATCGCTTATGATAAGCGGCAATTCCGCACGCCGTTGTTTTGACCTTGCTCTGATCTGCATCCATCCAGAAGCCATAGAGGTCATTATATTGGGTAGTTTTCTGGACCATCTGTCATTCAGGGCTGAAGGCGGTGCAAGTACAATCTCTCCAGTAAGCGATTTCATATTTTCAACCGATGAAACTGGCACCAGCTCGTCAAGCTCTATCCCTTGTGATTGATAATATTCACAGAGGTTTATCAACGCGCCGTGCATAAAAATGGGTTTGTTGTAGCCAAGTCCACGAAGTGCCTTAATGACGCGTTGGCACTTGCCCAATGCATATACACCCACGAGGTGGCAGCGCTGTGGAAATAGCCCTAGGGAGTCGAGTAATTTTTGCACCTGTTGTTCAATCGGCGGGTGTGAAAACACGGGTAACCCAAACGTGGCTTCACTGACGAACACATCGCAAGAAACGACATCAAAGGGTTCGCACGTGGGGTCAAAATGTCGCTTATAGTCGCCTGATATGACTAGTCTATGGTCATACGCATCTATTACCGCTTGTGCCGAGCCCAATATATGACCGGCGGATGCAAAAAATAGCTGTCCTTTGCGCACATCGATGGACTGATGATAATTCAGTGGTCGCGGTTCGTCGCAAAAATCATCGCCGTAGCGAATGCGCATTATGTCTAAGGTTTGCTGGGTTGCATAAACCTTGCCATGGCCAGGTCTGGCGTGATCTGCATGGCCATGCGTAATAATCGCTTGATGAACGGGCGTCATGGGGTCGATGTATGCATCCAATGGTTGGCAATACAATCCACTCTCATCCGTTTTTAGCCATTGGCTAGGGTGTAATGATTTCATTGAAATTGCAGTAGACTTTTGGCTTTATACAATGGGTGTGACGCAATCGGATTAGTTTGACAAAGTCGACGTTGTTTTTAGCGAAGTCGCTATCAGTATCCTAACGCATCAACCCAAGACGTCGTTATAAAAAAATTGCACTGACTGGCACTTGTTTGAGTAATCATATAGTTAACTAGCCATAGTGGAATCACATTGTTGGACGTGAAAAAAAGAGCCGTCATTCCCCCGTTGTTTCAACAATGGTTTGAAGGGAAAGGTTGGAAAATACGCGAGTATCAGCGCGCTATGTTTCGTTCCTTTGTCAATCGACAATCCACGTTGCTGATCGCTCCGACCGGGGCGGGAAAGACCTTATCCGGTTTTTTGCCAAGCTTGATTGATCTTCATCGCAATCGCCCTAAAAAACGTGTTTTGCACACCTTATATATTTCGCCTCTAAAAGCACTGACTTACGACATCCAACGGAACTTAAATACACCCATCAATGACATGAAGCTCGATATTA
>JBCDMA010000370.1:0-3395 GCA_038744645.1 Pseudomonadota bacterium
CGCGTATTTAAGTATTTCAGATTCGCTTGTCGACTTCTTACCAGACCAGTTTGAAACGCAGTAGCTACCGGAAACCAGAACTATTTTGACTTGTTGTTTAGTTCTATTTCTTTAACGATAATCGTATGAGCGCCCGAGTTTTTAGCGGCTTCCATGGCTTTTTCGTTTCTTTTCTTAAAAAATTCTGAAATTTGGGCGTCGAATTTGTCACGGTAGCAATGACTCAGTATTTCAGATTCCATGACCTTTGGGTATTCTTTCAAAAGCGCTATATCCTTTTCCTCTACTGTATCTATTTGCATCTCTAATTCATCTAAAGCCTTTTTCTCGCTTTTATTCGCTAGTTTATATAATGAATCGTATGTGTCGGCGTAGTATATCCTGATATCAATTAGATCAGATTGCAGATATAGGGCAACTTCATCCGTTTCCTCGTCATCGCACGCATGCACAAGTTCGTCGATATCGTTTTGTCGCCTAGACTCCATAATCTCTATAAGAGGCGGTAATTTGTTAGCGATACTGACCAACTCTTCACTAGCGATAATCTTAAAGGTATCGGGCAAATAAGAAGGTCTCCGGTCTCTCGCTTCTATCTCTTGCAGATGCCCTATTTTTGATTGTTTTTGGTAGAGAATTTTTTGTTCGTCAGATAATTCGTTCCAGTTCAGACTCCTGAATACTTGATTGAACTGGTATGAGAGTTCTTCATGATTTCTTAAGCGTTCTTCTTTCTGTTCTTCAGACAAGTCTTTGGTAACAAACTCGTTGTATTCATTAAGTATTTTTTGTAATCGATCTTGTTTCGGATCGGATTGACCATGTGATTTGCTCATCATCAAAACCACTAATAATAAAAAGCTTACTATATATCGCATAAATTTCTCTTTAAACACTAGCTTAATTAATTATCTGCTGATAGCAGAAAATCCCATAACGACATGCACGTAAAGCCGTTATTCGATGTCTTGCAATGAAAAAAATTCTGTTGCGCTTCGCGCATCGATATCGCTTTTGTAAATCACAGGTAGCTTAAGCCAGGCTGCAATCAACGCGTCAGTTTGTCGTTCCGCGTCAAGTAATTCCGTTTTTGTTAATAAGCGTTCGCTCTCCGCTTTTCTTATTCGCTGAATAGGTTCTGCACCAATCGCAAACAATGCACGCTGAAGGGCAAGCGCTTCAATCAATGATGCTTTATCAGGTTCCGTTTGTCTTAAGCCATCTTCGGAATTAATTAACGCACCGGAAGTACCGCGTGACTTCAAGCTCCAGATAGCTTGTTCAGCATAGAACAGATTGCCTCTGGGGATGCTCTCATAGGCAATTTTTTGAACGTCCCAGCTAAATTCATCCACGCTTTTATCCAAGCTCCATTCCAACTGATCGAATTCGGCGCCTTCCAATCGAACTCGCACAAACGGATCGCCCCTATCAAGATGTTTTAACAATACCAGGATCGCCGGAATGTCACCCTCTTGCGCCGTCTCGAAGAGTGACATAATAATGGCCGGTATCCATTCGTCTTTTAAGCCATCGCAGGTGTTTAAGAGTTGTTCGCTTGGAGAAATCGTCACATCCTTCTCTAGCCCCATGCTCGAAAGTAAGTAAGGCAAGTTTTCCAGATCTGCGCATCTGCTGAGCGTCGCCAGAACTTTTGCCTTATCGGTCGTTGACATAAGTTCTATTGGGTTATCGTTAATGAACTTGCTTATTGATTGATCAAGCGGCTCGGGTAACGAGAAAGTGACGATATTTGGATGAGGAGAAGAAGGTGATGAGTCTTCATCTTGTGTTGTGTTTTTATATATGTGCAATGCGGTATCCACCTGTATCACGGCATTTTTTTGTGTCAGAGCGTTTTGTTCTGCCATAACCTGGCTATGCGATATCATCATCGCGGTAGTAATAATTAAAAACTTTGATATGGTGAAAAAATCTATATTCATCGAAATTCGCACGCTTGAGTTATTGCGTCGAGACCTAACGCACTATTGTTATGATACTTAAAAAGTACCGCATAAATATTCCTCTTAGTATAATCTGGAAATCTCACTTATTTTTCCAAACAATCTAAAGCGAAGGGACACATGACCCAGACCGCCTTGCTGACATCTATGGGGTTATCTCAAGAAGTGATTGAACAAATAACAGTTCATCCGATGAGATTAGACAAAAGCAGCACCATTTTCAAACCCTTTGACGCTTGCCAAGACTACATCATCGTAGAATCCGGCACTGTCGCTGTAGAACTCACATCGCGCAAAGGAAGAGACATTACGTTGTATACCGTTAACCAAGGTGAAACTTGTGTGATGACCACTGCGGCATTACTCAATCAGCAAAGTTACTATGCATATGGGGTGACCAAAACAAAGGTAAATGCGCTTGCAATACCTATGAAAGACTTTCACTTTGCATTGGCAAATTCGCAACGATTTACCCGATTTGTACTGGACGATTTCGCTAAAAAGACCGCGTCGCTATGCTTGTTGATCGATCGCATTGCCAGCCATGATGTGTTGTACAACTTTATCCAGTTTTTGCTGACTAATGCGAGCGATGGGAAAATTACCGCTACGGTATCTTCTATTGCAAAGGACATTGGTACCGCCAGAGAAGTCGTCTCCAGAAAGCTATCGCTACTTGAAGAGCAGGGGCTGTTGACGCGGCATGACTACGGCATTCGAATTGAAGACGAAGTCAAATTACAACAAGCCTTGCGTGACTAAGTCACACTTATAAGCCTTACAGAATACCTATAATCAAACTGTCATTAGGCAAATTATTGTGAAAGGAGTTTGATATGTTTACCGCCAACTTGCATTCAGTCGATAGAATACTGCGGTTAATCATTGGGTTAGTGTTGATTTCATTGGTATTTGTTGGACCGCAGACACCTTGGGGTTATGTCGGGATAATCTTGGTCGCGACGGCGTTTATGAATTTTTGCCCGCTCTATCGACTGATAAACGTTTCTACCAAGTAATACGCTTCGTCCTGCAAAGGCTATGTCGACAGCCATAACCTTTGCTCATATCCCCCCTGGTAACCTCCTGTTTGCCGTGTTGATAACCTGTTCGCGCTGAATGAGAATCTTCATGACTTACATCGGGTTCCAATTCACATTTTCTTCTTTGCATCGTTCTGTTTCTCGTTTAGTATATCGATCGATATGAAAATAATAATAATTCGCATTCGTATAAAATCAGAAGATCAAAAAATGAGAATGGACATGACATTGAATACACACCCTGCTGAACCTTCCTCTTTCAAAAAACACAGAATATCAACAGCTGTATTATTTGCTATTGGGGCTGCAAATTTATTTATCGCACCAACGGCGTTATCCCAATCATCATCCACCAATGACACAACAGATGAACAAGAAGTTGAAC
>JBCDMA010000371.1:0-3377 GCA_038744645.1 Pseudomonadota bacterium
ACAGGTTAAAGCAGGTTTTGAGCAGAAAATTGTCGAATCTTTCGTCAATAGACTGACAACGTCAAAAAATACGTCTGTCAAAAAGACGGCATTCAAACACGAGGACAAACCAATATTTGCAAGCGACGCTTGCAAGGAGAAAGCAGTGGTTGGTCTGGTTACTCGACTTTTTGCTCACGTCCCAATAACGCTAAAGCAGCAATTTTAGGATCTTTGCCTTCATATAAAATGTGATAAATCTGCTCGCAGATTGGCATTTCGATATTTTGCCGTCTTGCCAGTGCATGCACTTCTTCGGTATTTCTAAAGCCTTCTACAACCTGACCTATGCTTTCAATGGCGTCTTGCACACTTAATCCCTGTCCCAGCGCCATCCCAAACCGACGATTTCGACTTTGGTTGTCGGTGCAAGTTAGCACCAAATCGCCCAGTCCAGACATGCCCATAAAGGCATCATTAGTAGCGCCCATTGAAATACCGAGTCGCGTTAATTCCGCTAATCCTCTCGTAATTAATGCGGTTCTTGCATTTGCACCGAATCCCAGTCCATCGGCCAATCCAGCGCCGATGGCGATGACGTTTTTAACAGCCCCACCGAGCTGCACACCAATTAAGTCGTGATTCAAGTAGACACGAAATGACTTTGGATCGTGAAGCAATGTTGAAAAGTCGTCGAGTAGTGTTTGGTCTTTGCTAGACAACGTGATGGCGGTAGGTAAGCCAGCTGCCATCTCTTTTGCAAACGTTGGTCCCGAAATCACTCCGTGCGGCCGGTCACCTATTTGGTCTTTGTAAACATCGCTAAGCAACCGCCCAGTTTTAGGTTCTAGTCCTTTGCTTGCCCATACAATCTGTTGTGACGGAGTCAGTAAGGGGCTAATTTCACGAAGAATTTCACCAAATGCGTGACTCGGCACTACGACCAAAATATATTTTGCGTCTACTATACAGGCTTCAAGAGAAGCCGTTGGTTCCAGTTTGTCTGGAAAGGAAAAACCAGGAAGGTATTTTTCGTTTGTGTTGTTGGATTGAAGCGCGCTTATGTGCTGAGAATCTCTGCCCCATAGTCGCGCGGTTACATTGTTTCTGGAAAGTACGAACGCGAGTGCGGTGCCGTAAGAGCCAGCACCTATTACACCGACGCTCGTGTTGTTCGTCACTAGCTATCGAGTTGCTGTTGATTCGCTTGCTGACTTTGCTGTCGTTTTTGCATATAGGCTGCAAAAATCGCATCGAAATTCACGGGTGCCAGGTTAAGCGCAGGGAAAGTACCTCTGTTCACAAGATTTGATACGGCTTCTCTAGCGTACGGGAATAACATATTAGGGCAAAATGAACCAAGCGTATGCGCTTTATTAGCTTCAGGCATTTCACCTATAGCAAAAATACCGGCTTGTTGCACTTCACACAAAAATGCGGTTTGATCTTCAACTGTTGCTGTCACGGTCAATGACAACACCACTTCGTAGACGTGCGTATCTAGTTCAGCGGTGCGTGTATCGATGTCTAGCTTGACCTCAGGTTTCCATTGTTTCTTAAAGATAGCTGGCGAGTTTGGTGTCTCGAAAGAAATATCCTTAGTGTAAATTCTTTGCAGATTGAATTGTGTCTCTTGTGGTTTAGCGCCTGTTTGGGCTTCTGGTGTTTGATTCTCGTCAGCCATAAAAATTCCTTTATTTATTATTAAACTTCTTTCTCAACAGGCACTTCAGCCGTTGAGCAAGGTATCAAGTTTGTCGGCACGCTCAAGCGCGAACAAGTCATCGCTGCCGCCAACGTGTGTGTCACCGATAAAAATCTGAGGTACAGTTCTACCGCCATTTGCGCGTTCCATCATCACAGAACGCAAGTCGGGGTTAACGTCAAGGTCATATTCAACAAATTCAACGCCTTTTTTCTGCAATAGTCCCTTTGCGCGGACACAATATGGACAAAAACGTGTGGCATAAATTTCAACTTTTTGCATGTAAGACCCTTATGTCAGTTTATCAACGAATCATTTAGACAGGGGTAATCCTGCAGACGTCCAGCTACTCATTCCACCGTCCAAAACATACACGTCATCAAATCCTTGTTTTACCATTTTGGATGCCGTTCCGGTCGCTTGATTACCCATTGCACAAACCACAACAATGGGTGCGTTTTTCTTGTTTTCAAGTTTGCTAAATTCGCCCTGCCTTACCTGTTCTGGTTTGAGCTGGGTAGCGCCTTGTATGTGTCCTGCGCGAAACTCCGTTTGCGGTCTGATGTCCAGTACCATTGCGTCTTTTTTGTTGATAAGCATGGTTGCTTCGTGGTTGTTAACGCGTTTGTACTTCGCTAATAAAGGAGAGATAAAGGAAAAAATCAATAATGCAAACAAGACTACCCAAGCGGTAGACAAAATTAGGTTCTGTTCTGCAAAAGCTACTAACTGGTCCATTAACCTCTATCCATATTCCAAGTGATGTTCAGCGATGCGCAAGTATATAGAAATTACGTTTAAAACTCACCCGCAAATCTACTTTATTTGTGCAAGTTTGCGTTTGTGACTTTATGAGCAAAGGGATTGTTGGTAAATTACGCACTTACACATCTATCACTAGGCCTGGAACAACACAAAAATGAGCGTTACTAAGAAACCTTTAGCATTGATAATTTTAGACGGATGGGGTCATCGAACGGATGTCACGAATAATGCTATCGCCGCAGCAAACACTCCAAATCTGGATAAACTCGCCGCAGAATATACAAATACATTGATCTCGGGATCAGGGCTTGATGTGGGCTTGCCAGATGGGCAAATGGGCAACTCTGAAGTAGGACATGTAAATTTGGGTGCAGGCAGAGTCGTATATCAAGACTTTACGAAAATATCCAAAGCCATAAACGATGGTGATTTTTTTGAAAATGCAGCGCTTTGTGGCGCGGTTGATAAAGCGGTTTCACAAGGTGGGGCCGTGCACATCATGGGGTTGCTTTCTGATGGTGGCGTACATTCGCATCAAAACCACATTTATGCGGCAATTAAACTCGCTTCTCAAAGAGGAGCCAAAGCAATCTATCTGCATTGCTTTTTAGATGGTCGAGATACACCGCCAAAAAGTGCTGACAAGTATCTTGCTGCAGCGCAAGAAGTGTGTGAGGCAAATCAAGGCGCTATGCTCGCAACCATGATTGGTCGCTATTATGCGATGGACAGAGACAATCGTTGGGAACGCGTCGAACAGGCCTACAACTTAATGGTTGACGCTACAGCAGAAGTGTCAGCGGATAATTTGGTACAAGCGCTGGAAGATTCCTACGCAAACGACATCACAGATGAGTTTGTTAAAGCGACAAAAGCTGCCGGTTATCAAGGTTTGCAAGATAATGACGCCGTGTTATTCATGAATTTC
>JBCDMA010000372.1:0-3358 GCA_038744645.1 Pseudomonadota bacterium
CAGTGTGACTTTGCAAACCGACCACATGTCGATTGTGGTTGACCAACTCGATGAAAAAGGCGCAGATAAGTACCGCAGAGACAACGTAGGCATTGTATTTCAGCGCTATAATCTTATTGAATACCTCTCTGCAGGTGAAAACATTGCCCTACCTGCAAAACACAAAAATAACTTTGATAAGGATTTCATTGCTTCACTCTGCACACAATTAAAGATTGAACATCTGCTTCACAAATCCCCTATTCAACTGTCTGGAGGTGAACAACAGCGGGTAGCCATTGCAAGAGCACTTTCACATAAACCAGCATTGGTACTGGCGGATGAGCCAACTGGCAATCTCGACCCCAAAACATCAGGTATCGTTTCAAACTTGCTCTTTGAGCTATGTGAGCAAACAAAAACGACCTTTGTCATCGTTACCCACAGCACAGAAGTGGCAGATATGGCAAGCAACAGCTATGCGCTAGAGAACCTGAATCTAAGAAGAAGAGAAGCGTCTTCTTTGATACAAGAATAATTTTCGTGTAGTGGCCTTATTCTAGTGATACTTCTTCTTGCTACGCTTATGAAAACTTACCGCCAAACGTGGTTTAGTGTAGTGGTGTTGATAATTGCAATTGCCTCCGGCGCTATTGGCCTGGCAACAGTATTGAATCTCAGCGAACGCGCATCACATGTCCAACACCTGCGGCCATGGTATGACTATACGCAGTTTCATCACATTTCCGCCTTGTCTGAAAGACCACTCACAGTGCTCGACTATAAGGATTTAAAATCCAACATTGAACATCCTTTAATCGCTATCGCAGAGGAGACATTTACGCTTGAAGATGACAGTCAACTTCGATTGGTTGGTGTAGACAGTTTATCCGCTATATCCGCCATCGCATTTTTTGAAACGAACCAACAAACTGAAATACAAAGCTTATCGTCTTCTCGATTATTTGGTAGCAGTATATTTATGAATGAGGCGACTCTGGCGTTGTTGGAAAGCACATTACATCCAGACTTAACGGTTTTAATGAATGAGCACAATGTCTCCATTCAACCAGAGTTAACCGATGGCTTGGTCATCACCGATATCGGCAGCCTTGTCAAAAATGACCTCAAAAACAGTTCGATCGCCACGGTCATTATACCTGGTAATGTTTCACCTGAATTGAGCGCGTCAATACGAAGTGCTCTTCCAGATCACCTTATAATAAGTTTTCCAGACAATCGATTTGCTGCAACACAGATGAGTGAGAGCTTTCAACTCAATTTGCTTGCTCTAGGGTTGCTGATGTTTGCTGTGTGTATGTTCATTGTGCTAAATGCGGGTAATCTGCTTTTGCACAAAAGAATGCCAATGTTGATGGTACTGCGTCAACTCGGCTTTTCAAGGAACCGTATCATCTTTGTGCAATTCATCGAATTGTGCAGCATAACGCTGCTTGTTACCGTTGGTGCTACTATCATCAGCTACAACCTCGATAGCCATCTTGCTAAACAACTTACGCCCATTATCGGCCAAAATGAACTAACAACTCCAATGCAAGTGAGGTTTGTTCAGCTAGCTGCAGTGTGCACCGCTGGCGCCCTTCTAGCGTTTATTCCTCCGCTGAAAAACCTGAAAAGAAATCTCATCGCATCTCAAAACACTGGACAACCACTGAAGCAAAAAGCGCTCTTCATTGGCAGTTTGTTGGTGTGCGTATTAAGCCTAGTAATGCTTTTCTCATCAACGTGGTTATCTGTACTACTGACGGCAACCGCTGCCTTTATATTAAGCATTTGTGGACTGTTGCTTATATTGCTGCCATTGACCATTGCGAGTATCAAAAACGCATTGAGGACAAGCGGCGTCACGATTGCTTTATCTAGCAGTGCGGCCGATGCCTTAACGACCAGAACATCACTGGCATTCTGCGCCTTTTTTATCGCTGTTACCTGCAATATCGGTATGAATCTGATGGTCGATAGTTTTGAGCAAGCAACACAACGATGGCTTGACCAGCGGTTGATTGCTGATGCCTATATCTACTCTGATTTACCGATTGACGATACCGCTTTTAGCACGCTGGATGGGCACACCGTCGAGATCATCCCAAGGTTTGAAGACAAGCAAAGTTATAATGGAAAACCGATTGACGTGTATAGCTATCCCAGTTCTCAAGATTACCGAAATGCTTTGAGTTTTCAGGAAGTATCCGCAAAAGCATGGCAGCAATATCAAGATTCATCAGCGGTCTTTGTCAATCAACAATTTGCAAATATTCACAACAAAAGCGTTGGCGACCGTGTTTCGCTAATTACACCCGCGATGAAAAGGCTCAGCGATTTTGAAATTGCCGGTATTTATTACGATTACGGCAACCCTTACGGTCAAGTGATCATGCCCTTAACTGCATTTGATGCGAGTAGCGACAAACAGGTATTTGCGCTGCATGCCGACCCAATGCTTAGCGAGTCTCAACTGGCTGAGCTTAGAGATGCGACCCGGGTGCAAGTCTTTTCGGCGCAAGCATTGGTCGCGCTCTCAATGCAGGCGTTCAACGACACCTTTCTCATTACCAATGTCTTAAATCTTGTGACGCTACTCGTAGCTGCAATTGCATTGGCTTGCACGATATTGGTGCTAATGGAAGACACGCGAAGGCATCAGTTTTTACTGAAGAGTTTGGGGTTCTCTAGCGCTCAGGTAATCAAAATGAGTTTGATTCAATATGTATTGCTGATTGTCTCGGGATTACTTTTGGCGACGCCATTTGGTATTTGTGTCAGTTGGATACTGATCAATGTAATTAACCTCAACGCGTTTCAATGGCAATACCCATTGGTTGTTGAACCAGCAGTGCTTGTTAAAATTTATTTAGTGAGTCTTGGCATTGTATTGATGGCAATAGCCTTGCCCGTTTTGACAACAAGTAAGCGTCCAATAAGCGAAGAGCTTGCATGTATCGACTAATGCGCCTAGCCATAGCTATCATTGCTTTGGTCGCCTGCTCAGAACAGCCGACGGTCGAGCCAGACAATCAAGTACTCAACGTTAGTTGGTTGAACAGCGAAGGTAAAAAAGCTGATCCCGCGTATGCAATCCAGTTCCCACGAGACCATGCCTCGCATCCTGAATTTGATATTGAGTGGTGGTATTTGACATCGAACTTAACGGATGAAGCTGGTAACCACTATGCGTTGCAGTGGACACTGTTTCGCTTCAAAGATGGCGCAAACGCGTCTCCATGGACTAACGGTCATATTTTCATGGGGCATGCGTCGTTACACAGCGCTGAAAAACATTGGTTTAGCGAGAAATTTGCAGGTGCAGGTCTGGGCAATGCAGGTATCGAAGAATCGCCATTTCGATACTACATTGATA
>JBCDMA010000373.1:0-3345 GCA_038744645.1 Pseudomonadota bacterium
CAGCTTCAGCATCAGATCCGATTTTCGAAGGCACACCTGACCCATTTTATGCGGTGAGCGTGCATCGAGAACGCGCACCAACATTGCCCGATATCTGTGAGTTACTGGCTTATACCGATAAATGTCCTCATGCTTTTAAGGTAAAAGATGCGCCATTTTGGGCATTTCAGTTTCATCCAGAAGTAGATAAAGCGATCTTGATCCAGCGACTTGGACAGTTCAAAGACCAATACACGCAAGACGACGAACACTTCAAAGAGATCACTGAAAACGCAAATGAAACACCGTTCTCAAATGCATTAGTAGCAAAATTTATTGATTTGTTTGATGAAAACAAGCAAAGAATCTGAGGGTCTTGCAAGTTAGTTTAAGATTATCGAATCAAATCGATATTGCTTTTAAGTGTCACTACATAAATTTCAAAACTACCGTTGCATTTCCTACTTGGCCTCGTGGGTATTTAATGCAGACTGCACAATTGTTTCCGCAGCAATGCTTGCCTGTTTAATGTAATCACTGTCTCGGTGAATTAGCATGGCGGAAAAAGTCCCCTCCAGCAGCAAAGTGACTTGGCGCGCAATGTTATTGGGCTCAGACAAGCCGTTTTTCTCAAACTCCGACGCCAACCAAAGTTCAACTCTTGCTTTGTGCAACGAAGCAGCTTTGAATGCAGGATGCCCCGGTTTGTTGGCCAGCTCACCTACCGTGCGTTGATAACCACAACCTCGCCACCTTGGGTGGCTTACCGCTTTGGCGATGCCGTCAAACAGAGCGCGAATTTTTTTAGGCAGCGCGCCATTTTCTTTTTTGAACCAGGTCTTAAATGCATTGATGTTGGGTTGATCTCTCGAAACAAGGTACTCTGCTACCAGGTCATCTTTGCTTTGGAAGTGGTAATAGATTGTTTTCTTCGTTACGCCTGCTTTTTCAGCAATCGCATCCAAACTTGTCGCTTTGATACCGTGCAGATAAAACAGCGAATTTGCCGAAGAAACGATACTGCTACGAGTCTTGTCTCCAGAACGCGCCATAAATGTATACCGTATAGTGAGTATACATAAAAGCATATCATGTCTAGGCTGGTTGGTGTTGTCACTCACAGGAGAAAACACCATGACTGAACTCGTATTGATGGAAAAACATGACGCTATCGCTTTGCTGACATTGAATCGTCCAGAGAAATTGAATGCACTTAATTACGCGATGATCGATCGTTTACTCGACCGCTTAAAAGACATTGAGCAAGATGAATCTCTGCGCGCAATCATTCTTACTGGGGAGGGCAAAAAGGCCTTTTCGGCAGGAGGTGATATATACGAATTCACAAATAGCATCAAACAAGGCGCAGACGTGGCTGTCAGAGAGTTCGTTACGCGCGGCCAAACAATGACATCGCGACTAGAGGCATTTCCTAAGCCTATTATTGTCGCGGTCAATGGACTGGCCTATGGTGGAGGTTGCGAGATCACCGAAGCGGCTCATTTGGCAATAGCGAGCGAGGAGTCATCATTCGCGAAACCGGAAATCAATATTGGCATCCCACCAACCTTTGGCGGTACACAACGACTTCCAAGGTTAGCTGGTCGAAAACGCGCGCTTGGATATCTCCTGACGGGTGATGCTTTTACGCCCGAAACCGCATTTAATTTGGGGCTGGTCAATGCTGTAGTGCCGCATAGAGAGTTATTGCCTAGTGCGTTTGCTATGGCCAACCGAATTCTTAAGCATTCACCGCTAGCCGTTTCAAGAATCATCTCTGCCGTCACACGAGGAGTTAACGCATCCATCAGCGAAGGGCTTGAGATGGAAAAAGAACAGTTTGCCCGAATGGCATCATCTAAAGATGTGCTCGAAGGATTGGATGCTTGGATAGCTCGAAGAGCGCCCAATTATTTGGGGGAGTGAAGCTGAGTTTAGTTTACTCTTCCTAAAGAATCGAATACCAGACGACGAAAATAATGCGTAGAGCTACTTAGATAATAAGGCTTTGCGCATTGCTTTTGTAATGTCGACCAAGTGCTTTGCCATCGTCTCATTACTGCAGCTACCTTTACCCAATAGCCAGTCAATCACGACCACGAGTTGAGCTTCAGCAAGCTGATGGGCTGCCATGCTAGTTGGAATTTTAGGATTTATACCCTGCTGTTTGCAATGCTTTTCTAACGACGAGACATGCAAGTTAGTTAATGCAATAACCACTTGCCGACGAGCATTGCCAGCAAAAATGCGCGGAGCAAACCGGCGATTCTCCCAAAAATGCGCCATTAACTTTATCAATTCATCTTCATTAATATCAGCGCTTTGTACAAGCACAGTCAAAGGATAGTGCAGGCTGACAGCCAATAACTCGTCTTTGCTCTTGTAATGCTGATAAAAAGTAGAGCGGCCAACATCTGCTTTCTCAATGATATCCGAAACTTTTATTTCATCGTAGCTATGACTTAGCACAAGTTCAAAAAACGCCTCTCGCAACGCATTCAATGTCTTTTGAATACGCCTATCTGCCTGCGCAACTTCAGTCACTTGCAACTCCTCTGGTTGAAAAGTTTTTATCGAACATTTGCTTACTTTTGTCCATTAGTAAACACGATAGCTGCATTGTTCCGCTATTCAACTCGCTCAGCTGATAATGTTTCAAGCATACAACAATTTAGAGAACCGTATGCAAACTAAACATTTTGGTATCACACTCGCACTATTAAGCCTTATCAGTATCTTTGTCATGTTACATCACCCAAGTATATCGGCAACGGACGTAACAGGGCGAATCGCCGAATTGAGGCAAGAATCTATGTTAAATGCTTGGGTACACGGCGGACTGATTGCAATGGTCATACTCATCAATTTCTGTTTAACCGTATTTGCTCAACAACGACAGTACTTAACACATAGCAGCGCTTTATTTGGCTTGATCGCATATTGGTTGGGCACACTGGCCGTGATAGTCGCTGCATTGATCAGCGGCTTTATTATCCCCCAACTGGCCGAGTCTTATCTGCATGCTAATGCAACTGAACTTACAGTATTTTCCGGAATGACGAGCTTATATTGGCTGACCAATCAGTCTTTAGCCAACTTTGGCACTATTTGTTGGTGTGTAGCAATATGTGCCTGGGCGATTGAAATGTTTCGCTCCAAAGGTGTAACCCGCTTGTTCGGTAGTGCATATTCCATTGCGGCGTTGGTCATTATTTTTTGTCTGCTTTCTAATGTACTGACGCTTTCAGTGACAGGCATGACACTTGTATTGCTTGTAATAAGCACCTGGCAACTAGGCATCGCCTGGCTCTTATATAACCCCAAATAAAGGGGGGTGTTAAATCCTGTTACATTTGAGTTCAGCGC
>JBCDMA010000374.1:0-3319 GCA_038744645.1 Pseudomonadota bacterium
ATCCGCTCGTTACCGAACTTGACGATATTGGTCATTATCCGCAACTTGAGGCGCCTGACGTTGTTTCTGAAGAAGCAATAGCATTTATAAAAGAAAACTAGCGTTTTGTTTCTAATGCATTGCACGTAGGCGCATTTTAAGTGTTTTAAGAGACACGTAATCCATATTTGCAAATTACGCATAAATTAAGTATTTCTAATTTCACATACTGCTCTCTTAAGATAAACTGAAAGAAATACATAGCAAAACTATTGAAACGATATGTCGAATCTAAAGGAAAAAGCGGTGCATCCAATCGCTGCCAGCACACCAATCATCGATTTAGACATGGTAAAAACGTTTACGGCGATCGCGGAATCCGGAAACATGACAAAGGCTGCGAAGATGGTGTTTAGGACACCAGCAGCAATCAGTATGCAGGTCAAAAAACTTGAGGAGCTTTTGAAGTGTGAGCTGCTTATCAGGAAATCCAGAGAGGTGGTGCTGACACCCGAAGGGGAAACCTTGTTGAGGTATGGCAGGCAACTGTTAAAGCTGAATGAAGAGCTTGTGACCCACTTTATCAGTCCACGCTTGGGAGGAACCGTAACTATTGGTTTGCCCGAGCAGTTTGGCACAAATGAACTGCCTGCCATTCTTTCGCATTTTGCTAAATCCCACCCGTCTGTACAGGTCGATGTTGTGATGGGGACGAGTGTTGATCTGAAAGCGAAATTTGACAATGGTGAGATTGATTTGGCGCTGATATCGCTGAATCTCGATTCCGTGGCTGATCAATATCATAAAACCATCCGCCTTGAACGAATCGTTTGGGCGACCTTGGAAAACAGCGCCGTCATTAATAAAACCCCATTGCCGCTTGCTCTGGCAGAATATGGTTGTAGCTGGCGAAGCCTAGCATTAAAAGCACTAGACGATGCAGGTATTGAATACCGCATTGCCTACTCTTGTGAAAACTGCAATGGACAATTAGCGGCAGTCAAAGCAGATTTGGCCATTGCAGCCGTCCCTGAAAGTCTTGTTAGCCCACCGCTTGTCAAAATAGACGATGCAAACATATTGCCTGAGATAGGGGTTTCACAAACTAACCTAATAGTGGATAGCAAAGCCAGCGACGCCACACTCGCGTTAAAAGAGTTTATAGAACAAGTTTTAGATCCAAGAAGACTCAAGCCTGCTAACTGATACATGCCTATGAACACGGTAGGCATACTGAAAGATGACGTAGTAACGCAGAAGCATAGCATGATTTAAGATTTTCTTAACATTAGTATAAATATTTTTAGTTTTTCTTATTATTAAGAGCGCACTACATTACGCAATGTCACTAACAACTGGAGAGACATTGTGAGACATTCTTTATTTATACTATTAATCGCATACTTAGTTTTCCCAACAACGCTATTTGCTCAAGACATCAATGGCAATACTTTTCTCGCAGAGCAGAGTTATCCATATGAATTGTTGCAACGAAAAACAGATGCCGTTCGAGTGCACTATGAAGACCTTGATGACGAAGGATTTAGATGCTGGACGTCAATTATTATTGATGAGGTCACTCTAAATACTGAAACTGTGCAGATTGAAAGAGAAGAATTTGTCGAGGATGCCCTCAAAGCTTGTCTGCCAAGGTCGGACGCGAAAATTATACTTTCAAATCTGTACAGCGGTGAGTTTGAGAAATTGGCTCTCGGTGCAAAAAATTAGCGATGCAGCGTCTGTACATAGCGTTTATGTCAACTAGATTTATGCAGTCTTTTACGTGGTCCTGTAAACAGGGCCACGTATACCATAACCAGCAACAACATATTACACCTCAAACACAGATACTCCCCAATAATCATTTGAAGATGATAGTTGTTTAAACCCTAAATCGCGCAGGTGTTTTCTCATGTGTAAGATCAAATAGCCGTGACTGAACACGATGATGTCTCGTTCATTTTTCGCAATATTCATTAGTTCACTAGCAGCCAGTGCAGACCTCGCTCTTGCTTCCTTATAACTTTCAAAAGCGCCTCGTTTTCCAAGCATCCACAAAAATCGATTGAGGTATACCCATGTCCATGCATTCAGCACAAAAGGCAGCTTGAATCGAGGAATATCCATCTCTCGATCAGGGCAGGATCCCACTTTTATTGAACTAAACTGAGACTTGACGATCAGATCGCCAATAACACTATAAAAAGGCGACATATGAGTATCATCAATTATCTCGAAACAATAGAAGACCCACGCAGCGACATCAATAAAAAACATAACCTCATTGATGTTGTTTTTCTCTCATTAAGTGCAGTACTTAGTGGCGCCGATGGATGGAAATCCATTCAAGAGTTTGGCGAACGCCAGATAGACTGGCTAAAGGAACATCGTGAATTCAAGCATGGGATCCCAAAACGTCACTGCATTGCAAAAATCATCAAGTGCATTGATACGAGTGCGCTTTTGTATGCCTTAATGGATTGGATAAATACGCGCCGCACTCAAACAGGACAGTCACACATTGCTATCGATGGTAAAGTCATGAAGAAAAGCTGGGCGGGCAATATACACAATGCATTACAAGTGGTCAGCGCCTATGATGTCGATAATGGCTTGTCGTTATATCAGCAATCAGCTCAAAGCAAAGGCGTGGAAGGCGACACTGCCCGTCAGGTGATTGAGATGCTCACACTCAAAGGCAATGTGGTGAGCATGGATGCACTGCACTGTCAGAGTGAGACCTTGAACCTCATCAAACAGAAAAAGGGCGATTTCGTTATTCAGGTCAAAGCGAACCAAGGTCTGTTACATCGGTCAATACAAGCGCAATTTGATTCGGCATATCCCACGTTATCAGATACCCAAGAGCATATTCAGTCAAACCGCGGTCACGGCCGTGAAGAGCATCGAGAAGTCATGCAAATCAAGGCCAATTTACCGAAAGAGCTAAAGACAAAATGGCCACACATCAACACCATTATCCAAGTCGACAGGAAACGTAATGTCAGTGAAGAGTCCCCTTGGACCTCCCATTATTATGTCAGCTCATTGGATATCGACCCCAAGCGTATCGCCGATATCATACGTGGACATTGGCATATAGAAAACAAATTACATTGGGTGCTGGATGTGGTGTTCAACGAAGATGATATCATCATCAAAGATCCAGATGGCGCGAAGCATATAGCGATGTTTAATCGGGTATGTTTGAACATTATTCGACAACATACTGGCACTAAAGATAGCCTTAAAAGTAAACGCAGAGCAGCTGCATGGGACCCAACATTTAGGACCGAACTACTGTTTGGTTAAATAATGATCAAAGTAAAATCCCGCCCTG
>JBCDMA010000375.1:0-3308 GCA_038744645.1 Pseudomonadota bacterium
GTAACAAGATCAAGTTCAATGCGGTTAAACGTCCACATTCTCATTTCTTCAAACTGCGATGCATGTTGGTTGACCCAATCGACATACGGCATCATTTGATCATCAATATACAACTTTATTGTCGATTCGATACCTTTGGCGACCCAGAGATTTCTCTCGATCTGGCGCTGTTGAGCAAGCGCGTTTTCTGTATGCAGACTGCGGATGCCGATTACACTGATAACAATAAGAGGAACCAATATAAGGAAAATGATAACTACATCACTGGTCTGGAAGTGATTTATTTGAGCGTTTTTTATCCAACGTAATTTGCTCATGTAGTGTGTAATCCCATTGCTATATCAAAGTGCCATTCAAGCCAATATATATGCTAACGAACTCGTCGAATATGCTCAAATGACTGGACAATCGTTAAGACTAAATTAAGTAGACTATTACTCACCAGTGCTTTGTAAGAAATTTGCATTTTTCTGACAATTTTCTGACAATCCAAGGATATCAGTCACATACAATCACAAAACTGTGTGCTTTACGAGTCACCTTTATGGCCATATTTAAACACTTCACTTATATCATATTCGTTCTGATCCCCATGTATGCCTTTGCCGAGCAAGCTGCACTCTCTGATTCAACTATTTCGCCTGAATGGGCGACTTATGGCAATGGCTTGCACAATCAACGCCACAGTCAGTTAAAAGACATCAACGCTGAAAATGTCCACAAAATGAAGCTGGCGTGGAAGTATCGTACGGGTAAAGTGGGCACGTTTCAAACCAGTCCACTGGTGGTAGATGACATCATGTATTTCAGTACACCTTTCAATGATGTCGTTGCACTGGATGCGTTTAACGGCAATGAACTGTGGCGATATCAGCATGAGCTGACAAGGACTAAAACCTGCTGTGGCCCGGCCAACAGGGGCGTCGCAATAGCGGGGAATAAAGTTTATCAAGCGACCATTGACGGTCGTCTTATTGCGTTAGACAAAGAAAACGGGAAAGTCGTATGGGAAACGGTGATAAAGGACTCTTCCCTAAACATTCAGAAAAACCTCTCTTCTCTGCAAACAACCGATTTAACGGATGAGTTTTCTACTGCAAAGATGGTTGGCGGTACTGGACACAGTTTCAATATGGCACCACAGGTATTCGATGGCATGGTGTTTGTGGGCAGCACGGGCGCTGGATATGGCCTTCACCTGGATACTGATAAAGGACTTGTCGTTATCGATGGTGGCGATGATCAAACGGGTTTGAGAGGATTTATCGCCGCGTTTGACCAAGGAACGGGTGAGGAGCTATGGCGATGGTATAGCGTACCTGGTGAAGAATGGATAGGAGACTGGGTTGAAGCTACATCAGCGGGTGTTGATTTGAATCGCAACATAGCACTTGAAAAAGCAGATGCCGACACATTTAAGAGTAACTGGAAATTAGGCGGTGGTTCTATTTGGACGACTCCGGCAATAGATGAGGAAACCGGGTTGATGTTTTTTGGCACCGGCAACCCGTCACCCAACATGGAGTCTTCGACAAGGCCCGGAGATAATTTAAATACCTGCAGTATTGTCGCTTTAGATGCGAGTACTGGAAAACTAAAATGGGCATTTCAACAGGTGCCGCATGATCGCTGGGGTTATGACGTTGCTAGTCCCGTTGTATTGATTGAGGTGCTTCATAACGGTGAAAAAGTTAAAGCAGTAGGGCAGGCTGGTAAAACCGGTTGGTTTTATATTCTCAATCGCGAAACAGGTGAGCTTTTGTATAAATCTGAACCCTTTGTGCCGCAATCAAACCTCTTTGCCAACCCTACTGAAGAGGGCGTAAAAATCTATCCCGCTATTGACGGTGGCAGCAATTGGTCGCCTGTTGCGGTTGATCCCAACAAGAATGACGTATTTATCGCGGGTGTTCATTTGCCGACCACTTATTTCAAAAAAATACTGCCTTCAACGCCAACAAGCCCATGGAAAAGCTACACCTATTTTGAAATGGACTATAAAAGCAAGTATGGCTTGTTATCTTCTATTGATTTGGATACTGGAAAAGTAAATTGGCAACATAAAACGCAAAATCCGCTTATCGGCGGTGTACTGCACACAGCGGGCGATTTAGTATTTAGCGGGGAAGGTAGTGGTGAATTCTTTGCGTTAGATGCGAAAAGTGGTGAAAAGCGTTGGTCAGCAAAAACTGCATATGGTGTTAACGCACCACCGGTAAGCTATCAAGCAAAAGGTAAACAGTTTGTTGTTGTTGCGGCAGGAGGGAATAAGCTTCAAGGATATCCTGTCGGTGATGAAGTGTTAGTTTATGCGCTACCAGAAAACTAGGGGTATATCCCGGTAAAGACAATTCTGTCGCTGATGTCAATCTCATAATACCCTGCAATACATAGTTGAATTAGGTAAAGGGCAGGAGTAACGACTGCCTCTATGGTAAGGGTATCTGCAGTTTCTTCCTGCAAACTTGGATTTCCTCCTCCAGTAACTGCCACAGCACCGATACTATAAGTTCTATAGAAAATGACCAAAGGCCTATGGATTCGGCATTGATTTAAGGTAGGCAAACATTTCTTTCACGTGGAACGTGGACAAAAACGCATACAGCGCTTATTTTTTACTTAAAGATATAAATGATTGTTATTCTCAAAACGATGAGATTTAAGAAGGCAGATTACGTGTATGGGAAGCGTCTCGAGACTTAAAACAAAAGTAGTTAAGGTACAAAACGTTAGCCTCAATATGCGCAGATTTATCCTGGCTCATGAAGCTTTCAAGGCTTTCTCTGAAATGCAGCCAGGCGCTTATATCAAATGGCTGTTTGATAAAAATGGGAAGCCATTAAACAATCTTGAGGCAGCGAGAGAAGATGTTGTTATGCGCACATACACCGTGCGTGCCTTGAATAATGAAATTGGCACCATGACTGTTGATTGTGCCTTGCACGAAAGCACCGGGTGTGATGGTCCTGCACAAAATTGGGCGAGATCAGCGCAGATTGGCGACAACCTCTCTATAACCTTTCCACCGGGGAGTATAAAGCAGCTCCCCGAACATTTTGACGTGGCAGTTTTCGTCGGCGACACGACTGCAATGCCAGCCATCGAAACTTACTTCGAAACCTTGCCAAAAGATACTCAAGGTCATGCGTTTATTAGCATCGAGTCGCAAAAAGATATCCGAGATTTGAAAAATCCAAACGCGCTAAATATCCATTGGCTATACAAAACAGAAAAAAGTCTAGTAGATCACGTTCGGGACTTAGGTAAACCAGAAGGTAAAATTGCACTGTGGTCAGCTACCGAATTTA
>JBCDMA010000376.1:0-3305 GCA_038744645.1 Pseudomonadota bacterium
AAATTGTTTTTCAACTTGCGAAAATCAAAGAAACGCCTTGGCTGGTTTTCACATGATGAAGTTCTGAAAGTAGCGGAAGAATTGGGTGTGAGCACCAAAGAAGTACTGCAAATGGAAGCGCGCATGAGCAGCCAGGATCAGTCCTTTGATCTACCGACCGATGATGAGGACTCAGCATCTTTTAGTCCAGCGCAGTATCTCGAAGACAAAGCAAGTGACTTGGAATCAAGTGTTATTGCAAGTGATTGGGAAGCTGCAGCAGGCAAAAAACTCTATGCAGCGATTAAGACGCTTGATGAGAGAAGTCAGCATATCATTGAGACACGTTGGTTGTCTGATGATAAGAAAACGCTGCAGGACCTCGCTGATGAATATCAAGTATCTGCTGAGCGTGTGCGTCAAATCGAGAAAAACGCTATCAAAAAGTTACAGGCAGCGATGCACTAATTATTGCGTTCATCCAAGATTTTATTCAAAAGGGCAGCTTAATCGGCTGCCTTTTTAGTTTTTGGCAACACCCAATACTTTCCATAAAAATCTGCAACCGACCTTTCGCCGTCCAGTATTTCAACATTCAGTGAAACCGGGCACTTCTTGCGGCTTTCAATAAGATCAAAATTAGTGTTGATTGACTCAACATTGCACACCGCTCTCGGTTTCATGGTTATTGGCTTGTGATAGTGAATACTTGCGTCGCCCAGCACAATTTCTCCGCTGAGCTGCTTTTGTTTGAGCTGCAAAAAAATCATTCCCCAACCCGTTAAGGTCGCTAGTGAATAGATACTGCCTGCGAACATAGTGCCGTGGTGATTGATATTCTTGTTTAATGAGGCGCGCGTCTCAAATGTACGTTCAGTGTACTTATATAGCTTAATCCCCATTTGCTCACTGATAGGAATGCCTTCTTGCCAGGTTTCTTGCAATTCACGGCACCACCTTGGATGCAGTACTAACGCATCGTGGCATACCAAGTGTTTACACATTTGTTTACTATAAACAGAACCGAGCTCAACGGGTGAGTCGTCAATCACTTTGAAGCCCGCACTTTCGAAAAATGGGATGGACGTTTCTCTCGAATTGGATACAGCTCTTTCTGCACCCATGTCTTTGGCAACCACTTCAAGGGTATTTAGCACCATCTGTCCAACGCCCTTGCGGCGGTAATCTTCACGTACTGCAATGTGGCGAATTTGAGCTTCTTCTGATGTATTTAAATGGACGCGACCGCAACCGACTACGTCACCTTTGTGATTTTTAATAACACGATGCTCACTGACAGTCTCGTATTCATCCTTTTCCGACCCTGCGGGATAACCCCAAGGTTTTCTCAATTGAAGCCAACGAAAACCAAAGTACTCCTCAAGGTCCTTATCGGAGACCGGCCTATGAACAACGAGCATCATTTATTCCTTTAATTGGATACATCACTGTATATTGTAATCGTACTAGTGTAAAAATTCACCTGCTTAAATTGGGACAATATAAAGGTAAATATAAAGCTATGAGCAGTTCCTAGTTCACGCGAAGATTAAAAGTGACTGGGCCGTCGTTGACCAAATGCACTTTCATATCGGCAGCAAACTGACCGTGTTGGCATGTCAGATAGTGCTGGCTGACATGTCGTACAAAGAATTCGTAAAGCTGTTTTGCGCGTTCTGGCGAAGCTGCCAATGAAAAACTCGGTCGGTTACCTGACCGCAGATCTGCGGCAAGGGTGAATTGTGATACCACAAGTAACTCCGCTTGCTTTTCGAGCAACGATAGATTCATTTTTCCGTCTTTGTCAGAGAAAATGCGCAGTTGACACACTTTTTTTGCCATCTTTTTGGCCATTTCCTCAGTGTCATCTAGCTCAACAGCCAGCAGCAAAAGAATACCGCTGTTTATGCTCGCAATGCATTGATTCTCAACTTCAACACTGGCTGAAGACACACGTTGGATCAGTGCAATCACATAACACTCCTTTTTGAAATGGTCTGCATAACATGTCGTAATTGATTTCTAATCCCTTGCTCTTGTGCACTGTGCCCAGCTTTTTCGATGAGATAAAAGTAAGCATTGTCGTGATTCTTTTGTAGCTCGAACGATGCATCCACCTTACATATCATGTCGTATCTCCCATGAATTAAGTACATGGGGATATGCGAGATGCGGGATAAGTTATCCAGAATATAATTTTCAGGAATGAAACACTTATGCAAGAGATAGTAGCATTCAAACAACGCCAAGGTTCTAATTTGTTGTGGGGATGCAATCATACTGACGTGGTGATTTTCTTTGGTCAACCTAGAGATACCCAGTTCCCATTCGAACCATTGATTGGCTGATTGAACACGAATGTTTTCGTCGTCGCATGTGAGCAGTTCGAAGTATCGTGAACAAATCGTTTGAGCATCATCCTTTTCATTGACCAGTGTGCAAAATTTTGAAAACTCTTGCGGGAACAGATTAGATGCAGCGCCCGAGGATGTGATAAAAAAGTCCACATCTTCTTGACGTCCTAAGAACGCGCCTCGCAATACCAAGTTCATGACATGCAATGGGTGTTCAATGGCATATAGCAGTCCCAGCGTTGCTCCCCATGAACCGCCATAGACAACCCATTTTTCGATGTTTAAATGGGTTCTGATAGTTTCGATGTCCTTAACGCAAAGTTGGGAATTGTTGTGCGCTAGATCATTTAATGGGGTTGATTGACCACATCCGCGCTGGTCAAATGCAATAATGAACCACTTCTTTTGATCAAAGGGCACCAGATAATTCTGACTAATCCCAGCGCCGGGCCCGCCGTGTAAAAATATAACAGGTATACCTTCTCTATTTCCTGACAATTCAACATAGAGTTGGTGTCCATGTGAGGCTTCTATCATCAACGATTCTTGCAACATAACCAGTAATTGTAGTCTCTCAGTATTTGCGTTAGTCTTGTGTGGCTGTTTTTCTCAATGCCCGCATAGCTTGGTGAAGGTGGTGCCTTAACATTTTCACGTTATTGTCTATCGAGGCTAGGTCAATGTTTATTGCAATAATATATGGAACTATAGTGCATGGAAACCAATAATAAAATCATAAGCTTACGAATCAACAATTTCGTGTTACTGCTCATGACTGTCTGCTTCATTGGCGGGTGTGCAAATGCCATTCAAGATGCATATTTCGATATGTGGGAAAAGATAGGGTTTGAAAAACGAGAGATTTTGGTTGATAGGGTAGAGGATGCAAGGGAAACCCAGCAAGAAGCGCAGCAAGAATTCAGCAGTGCACTTGAAGAATTCAGTGCATTGATAAACTTTGACGGCGGCGAG
>JBCDMA010000377.1:0-3302 GCA_038744645.1 Pseudomonadota bacterium
CCTGATCATAAATTGGATAGGGCACGGGTAAGAATGCTTTCTGAGGACATCGCATGTGATATTCAGCCGATCGTCAATCTAAGAGTACTGCAAAAATTAAAAGGCGACTATCATGCCGATGATAAACAGATCAATGCCTGGGTAAGGCATTGGATAGAAAAGGGCTTTGATGCGATAACACGAAAGCTGGAAAATCGCTCTGGCAAGTATTGCTACGGATATTCTCTCAGTATGATTGATGTCTGTCTTGTTCCACAAGTTTATGGCGCTTTGCGGTTTGGCGTAAACTTAGCAGACTATCCTCTCATTCATCGTTTGTATAACAATTGTATGATTTTGGATGCTTTTAGAGAAGCGGCACCAGAAAATCAGTCAGATGCCGAGATATAACGCATCAACATTGATTCCAATCCAATGCGTTTTTTTAGCACAACAGCTCATATGCACATTATAGTGGATTAAAGCGGTAATTCTGTTGTGTTTTTCACTTGTTTTAGAGCGAACGTAGAGCTTAAATGATCAACGAGAGGCAAATGTGTGAGTTTGCTTTTTAACAGATGCTCATATTCTTCGATGCTTCTGACGATGACTTTCAACAAATAGTCTTTGTCTCCGCTGGTGGTATGACATTCAACAACCTCAACGATGTCCTGCACAGCGTTTTCAAATTTATTCAGCGAGTCACCGTCGTGGTTTTTCAGCGTAACATAGATAAAAACAGACACGCCTAAGTTAAGCTTTTTCGCATTCAGCAACGTGACTTTCTGACGAATCACGCCTTCGGCCTCCATGCGTTTAACCCGTCTCCAACAAGGGGTATGAGAGAGTCCGACATACTGGCTCAATTCTGCCATAGATATTGTGGCGTCTCGTTGCATGACGCGCAAAATTTCTCGATCGAATTTATCTAACTTCATCGGTGTATTCTCCTATGCTTTTTGGCAAAAGAGTATTATCTTAAGGATCCCATAATCATAGGATGCATGTCCTAGAAATACTAACTATATTTGCGCGTAAATTTAACTCGCGATGTCTTGGCGGTATCATTGCAAAGATCGTCCTCTTTAATTGAACATAAGATACTCGACCAGAAGATGAATAAAGAGAGGCCATATTGATGGCGTTGTTTGAGCATCCTGATTTTGACAATCATGAACTTGTCGCATTTCACAATGAGCCTAGCATAGGGTTACGCGCGATCATTGCTGTGCACAATACCAATCTAGGCGCGAGTATTGGTGGATGCCGTATGTGGAATTACGCCAACTCCGCTGAGGCGTTAACTGACGTTTTGCGATTATCGAAAGGTATGACCTACAAAGCGGCAATGGCAAACCTGCCTCAAGGTGGCGGGAAAGCGGTGATCATGGGCGATCCCAGGACACAAAAAAGCAAAGCCATGATGTTATCGATGGGAGAATTTGTTAATAGTATTGGCGGCAACTATATCATTGCCGAAGACTCCGGCATTGCTGTCAGTGATATTGATATTATGGGATCTATGACGAAATGGGTGGCCGGAAATTTCGCTAAGTTTTCCGTCAGCGATGAACCTGCTGATGGCAATCCAGCACCATCTACCGCGTACGGTGTGTATTGCGGTATCAAAGCTGCGGTAAAACACAAGTTCAACTCGGACTTGGAAGGGGTACACATCGCAATCCAAGGTGTTGGCCATGTGGGACGACGGTTGGCAAAACTCCTTTATCAATCAGGTGCTGTTCTATCCGTCGCTGATGTGCATGATGAAAATGCGCGGTTCGCCATGCGCGAATATAATGCAACTGCTTTTTCGCCTGATGATATTCATGCCGTCGCGTGTGATGTGTTTTCACCCTGCGCTTTGGGTGGAACTATCAACGGTCGCACCATCACAGAATTAAAGGCGCACGTCGTCGCTGGCGCTGCGAACAATCAGTTAGCCGACGCTGCGTTAGATCAAGAACTTAGAAAGAAAAACATTACCTACGTACCTGATTATGTTATTAACGCTGGCGGCATTATAGATATCCATTATCAGAAGCAATCCAACAGCACGTTGGCGCAAATGCAGCAACATCTGGAATCCATTGGAACGACAGTGTCGCAAGTCATCATCAGATCCGATGAAACAAATCGGGGTACGCAGTACGTAGCAAATGAGATGGCTGAACAAAAATTCATCAAGTAGTTGGGTTAATAGAGTAATAAGCTTGAACCTAGCCATGTAAACCGCCATAATCTCGGTGTTTTCAATGGTGAACTCCGGTTCTCTCGCAATAATAGCTTGGGAACCCGGTCAGGCCCGGAAGGGAGCAGCCGTACCATGGGACTTATGTGCCGGGATGTAGCTGGGGTTTACCACCATTTTACGTTTATGCGATGACTGCGCAATTATCATACGGTTAAATTCAATGAATACGTTTGCAATAATTGTCTCTCGAGCAACCCATTTTTGAGCATTTTAAATGGTTCAAATGAACGCGAAATACCTTGTTAATTACCTTTCTTTTTTGGCAGTGCCTTGTCGAGGTATTCAACGGCTTTTTTAACCGCATTTTCAACATTCATCGACATTTGCAGTCGTTCAGAATTCGGTAAGTAAAACGCCATATCTACTTCGTGTCTTATGTAGCGCGTCGGCAGTTGATTTAGTGCAAGACAAAACAAGTCTGCAAGGTATTCCGCGTTTTTACTCTCGTGTAGGTCTAATTCTTCAAATTTGTCTAAGACCAGGTGTTCATAATAGTTGTGAATGTCATTGTCTATTTTCATTATTTAAAGCCTGATTGCAGTCAATAAATGTGTCGGTAAGTAACCTATTATCGGACGCAAATTGCCTGTTCTTGAGAACTAAATCAATCAGATTGGAATACTGATCTGAATTCAACAAATAACCACCATAAATCACCATGCTGGAATTTATGGATCGAGTGAATGATTCCACAAAAAAAGCGCTGTAAATGCGCGTATTTTATTCATCGTCAAGTTCTTGACATTTCTTGAACATCCTGTGACTATTTACGAGAATCCGTCCGTAAAATAGACGACAAAAAATATAATAAAGCAAGGCATGTGGGCGATCGCTCGTTGCATGCTCCTAACAAAATGGTAGGGAATAGGTCCATTATGAGCAAGAGAACTCAAATTGCCACGGCAATTGCAGGTGTCGCACTGGTATCGGCTTCAAGTCACTTGTCAGCTAATACGCTAGCTGCAGTGCAAAGCGAAGAAGCAAAAATTGTCGAAGAGGCGGTGAAATCACAGCAACGTGTAGACAGTTTATTAGAGCAATCGCAAGAGCTTCTAATTGAATATCGAAA
>JBCDMA010000378.1:0-3300 GCA_038744645.1 Pseudomonadota bacterium
CAAAGCAACGCGTATTAAAACTTATTGAGACAGGTAAAAGAGAAGGTGCGACCTGTCTCTTGGATGGCTCCAATGCAACAGTTTCAGGGTTTGAGCAGGGCAACTGGGTGGGTCCAACAGTGTTTACTGATGTGCAGCCTGAAATGGAAATCTATACACAAGAAATCTTTGGACCGGTGCTTTGCTGTATCTGCGTAGACGGCTTTGATGATGCACTTGCACTTGTAAACGCAAACCCTTATGGCAATGGCACCAGTATCTTCACAGCAAGTGGCCATATTGCAAAACGGTATCAAAGTGAAGTTGATGTTGGCCAAGTGGGGATCAATGTACCCATTCCAGTACCGTTGCCATTTTTCTCATTTACAGGGTGGAAAAACAGCTTTTATGGTGACCTTCATGCATACGGTAAACAGGCAGTGCGTTTTTATACCGAAACAAAAACGATCACTGCGCGATGGTTTGCAGATGATACTGATCAGAGCATTGCCGCTGTTGCCAGCAAAGACAAAGAAAATGCAGCATCCCCCAACTTGACCATAAATCTGAAGTAGTGAAACCAGAAATAGACGTAAGCGGTAGTATTATGAACTTTGAATTAAATGACGATCAACGCGCATTTGCGGCAACGGCCAAACAGTTTGCTGATAATGAGCTGCATCCTTATGCAGCCGACTGGGACAAGCATCATGTTTTCCCCGTTGACACCATTCACAAAGCGGGTGAGCTTGGTTTTTGCGGCCTTTATACATCAGAAAATGACGGCGGTCTCGGTCTCAGCCGTTTAGATGCATCCATTGTATTTGAAGCGCTTGCTATGGGATGCACAACGACAACGGCCATGCTGACAATTCACAATATGGCCACATGGATGGTATCGAATTGGGGAACTCAGACAATTAAAAGTGCTTGGATGGATGCGCTGGTGAGCGGCCAAGCCATAGCAAGCTATTGTTTGACGGAGCCAGGCGCAGGATCAGACGCATCTAGTTTACGCACGTCCGCAACCTATGACGGCAAGCATTACTGCTTGAACGGAGCAAAAGTATTCATCTCAGGAGCAGGGGCGACGCAGTTGCTTATCGTTATGGCACGAACAGGCAATGATGGCGCCGATGGGATCAGCGCATTTGCAATACCAGCTGACGCAGAAGGCATCATCTATGGGAAGCCTGAAGAAAAAATGGGTTGGAACGCCCAACCAACACGAATGGTGACATTCGATGACGTAAAGGTGACAAAAGATAACCTGTTGGGTGATGAAGGAGAAGGCTTTTAATTTGCAATGCAAGGTCTGGATGGGGGGCGCGTCAACATCGCTACTTGTTCTGTTGGTACGGCACAACAAGCACTCAATACGGCCAAAGCATACATGCAAGAGCGCCAGCAATTCGGTAAACCCTTGGCTTCATTTCAAGCACTGCAATTCAAACTTGCAGACATGGCAACAGAATTGGTCGCTGCAAGACAAATAGTGAGACTAGCAGCATCAAAAATTGACAATAACGATATAGATAAAACAACGTATTGTGCAATGGCGAAACGGTTTGCAACCGATGTTGGATTTGAGGTGTGTAATCAAGCACTGCAAATACACGGGGGATATGGCTACATTAAGGAGTACCCGCTGGAGCGCTATTTACGAGACGTGCGAGTGCACCAGATTTTGGAGGGTACCAACGAAATCATGAGACTAATTGTGTCGCGACATTTGTTAGCGGATAACCGAGACGTTCGCTAGTGACCACAACCGAAGCAATAGAAAACTCAGTGATACTTAATCGCCACCCGATGGCAAGTGGTAGGATATTGTTGCAGATAACGCTGAATAACCCCAATGCCATGAACGCGCTGTCGCTGTTAATGATCAGAGCGTTACAGACGATTTTAGACAATGCTGAAAAAGATGATGATATTCATCTCATTTTTCTTGATGCAGTGGGTGATAAGGCCTTTTGTGCCGGCGGCGACATTGTTGAGCTCTATGACGCATTAGTATCTGTCGACCAAACTGTAGCAGAACATGTATTGCATTTTTTCAGTGAGGAATATGCGCTAGATTACACCATTCATAGCTATCCAAAACCTATTATCGCTTGGGGCAATGGCATTGTTATGGGTGGCGGCATGGGCTTGTTTGCAGGTGCATCATTTAGGATTGTTACGGAAAATACGCGTATTGCCATGCCAGAGCTGTCCATTGGATTGATTCCTGATGTGGGTGCTAGTTATTTTTTAAATCAATTACCTCCAGGCGTGGGCTTATTTTTAGGGTTGACGGGCACACGATTGAGCGCATTCGAAGCGCTAGATTTTGGTCTTGCCGACACCTTTATTCATCACATGTATAAGTCAAATGTAATCGCGTCTTTGTGCCAAATTTCACATGTGGATGCATCCAATCTATCTTATCTTTTTAAGGCGTTGGGGCGTGACGCAACACCTTCAGAACCATTGCTGGAGTTAGATCGGGCAATGCTGTCAACACTAGATGAGCAAACAAGTGTGGAGCAAGCGCAACAGTGGATAATCCATTGGGCTGCGCAGGATTTAGAAGATCAACGTCTTGAAAAAGCAGCACTAGCAGTAAAAAAAGCAAGTCCGTTGGCATCGAAAACTTTTTTCGAACAATTGTCTCGGGGTAAAACGCTGTCACTGCAAGACTGTTTTAATATGGAGCTAGCGCTTGCGCTTGCATGTGCTTGTGAAGGCGATTTTAAAGAGGGGATCAGAGCGCTATTAATCGACAAAGATAATATTCCGCACTGGCGGTTTGCAAACGTCGATGAGGTACCTTACAAAATTGTTCTAGACCAGTTTCGCTTTTTTGAATTAAAAGATTTAGCAAATCCTCTTTTCTGTACTGATGGATAAACTATGAGGGGAACAACATGAAAACTGTCGCCTTTTATGGCTTAGGTAATATGGGACGCGGGATGGCCTTAAACTTACTAAATGCTGGCTACCGCCTTAATGTGTACGACCCCATCAGTGAACACATGACAGAAGCTGCACATCAGGGCGCTATCGCATGTGAGACACCTGAGCATGCTGTGGTTGATGCTGATTTCATTATCAGTATGTTACCCACTGGCGCCCAAGTGCATTCTCTCTATTTTGGTGATGAAAACTCAGATAATTCTGGCATTGTTGCTAAAGCTGATAAAAAAGCGATATTTATAGACTGCAGTACGATAGAAGCAGACATGGCGAAATCCATTGGCAACCAATTGCGCGAAGCCAATATGAGATTTTGTGATGCGCCCGTCTCGGGCGGCGTTGCAGGTGCTGCTATGGGCA
>JBCDMA010000379.1:0-3293 GCA_038744645.1 Pseudomonadota bacterium
ACATGCGAATGACCCGAAACCACCAAATCTACTCCCGCGCTTAACAGCTCTTGTTCCACGCCTAACCATAGATCATCCTCTACCGGATACTGATAGCGAACTTGCTCAATGGCACTGGCTTCAGCGGCACTGACAATTTGATTCCAGATTTCATCAGACGCTGGAAACGTTGTTTCGATTGGATCGCTGCCATCGGTAAATGTAATTGTCGCTTGTGGATTCGCCATCACTGGCACAGAATTATCGCCATAACCGTGCATAGACTGGTGTGTCAATACAACTCGGTAAGGGGCTAAACTGAAGTTATCACTGCTTAATTGTTCACCAAGCCAACGTCGTTGTGCAGAGCCTGGCGAGTAATCTGCAAAAAACATATCACCAAATCCCCAAGTATCTAGATCATTTATTGTCATTGTGGGCTCCGAGAACTTACCTCGACCATCATTGGCAAAACCATTGTTCCAATTGCGCCAAACTCTGGATACATTCATCGAAATCAGAGAAACGTTGCCGTAGCGAATGGCGTAAAAGTTTTCTGGATCTTCACCTTCAACATCGTTTTCAGGCAAATTCCACATTTCGTAATAGGTCACGTGATCGTATGAGTTTGCACGAATATATTCATCCTGCGTCATGCCTGTAGCCATTTGCTCAGCTTCGGTCAATTGCGACCATTGCCATTGTGCAAACCACATTGGGCGCGGATCGCCATCCTGCGCGCCTAAAGATTGTGACATATCAAAGCGACCAGGGCTTTCATGGTTGCCAATGGTTCCAAATAGAGGCGCATGCTGAAGAATTGCCCCGCCCTTATATGGATGCTCAGGGAACATTTGGTCAAAAGTACCTTGCAATGCAGGGAAAAAGGAAGGGCGGCTAATATTGTCGCGATAAAACCATTCTGACGCGCGGTTAGGAGTATCCACCAGATCACCGGCGAAAAATATGGCGTCAACAATCCCTACAGTCTCCACCACTTTTTCAAAGTTGGCTGGAGACATTGCTCGGTTTTGTTGGTCACTTGTGATGAGAATTTTCACCGGTTGATCTGCTGATGGTAGCGGTTGAAGCGTAAATACATCGCTTTTAAATTCTACTTCGTTAACTTTAGATACTGCGATGTAGGTAACCCGTTGATTTGCTGTCAATCCGGTTATTCTGGCTTCATGGCGGTAGATTGATTGTTCAGTCACAACATTACCGGGTTCAGGTGTACCTACTGCTCTGCCAAACACGGTTGAACTTTCATCTTCAAACATTTGGGACATCATAGTCGTTGTTGCGGAAAACATTTGATCGAGTCTTTCGCCAACCATGACATGATGAGAATCACCTGACATTCTTGAATACCAGACAACGCTAACTTCGCCGTCTGCTGGTCCCGTTAGCATGGGATCGGTGATGATTTGGTCATTGTCTCGAAAGAATGGACCAACGAGATTAATCACTGGTGCATCCTGACCACTTTCACCCTGTGGACCTGGCGCACCGTCGACGCCATCATCACCGTCGAGAACACATCCTGAAAGCATCAATACAGCAGAAACCGATGCAGTTATTATTAATGTTTTAAAACGATTATATTGCATTAAGTTACTCTCACTTGTTCTAGTTATCATTCGAGAGCATGCTAGCTTAAGACTGTGTCAACGCGATTTTCGCCGTATTACACTTTAATTAAGTTTAAATCGATTTAAATTATGTTTTAAACAGGTTTATTCGAGCTATTTTTGATAATACCAACAGATGTAAAATGCAAAATGTCGGACTATTGCCGTGGCGTTATTTTCGAACACCCTCGATATGAAGTTCTAGCTCAACAGTCGTTGGCCCGAGAATCTCTTTCATACCATAGTCAGCCAAGCGGATCGTTGTCTCACCTGCAAACCCTGCACGATAGCCACCCCACGGATCTTTACCTTCACCAATTTTTTCGGCGTCAATAGTGATTTCATTGGTTGTGCCGTGCAACGTAAAGTTGCCTTTTACCTCAATGTTTCCTTCACCTTTGTCTGTTATTTTCGTGCTGACAAAGGTAGCTTCCGGATATGCTTCAACATTCAAAAAATCATCGCTTCTAAGGTGCTTATCTCTTTCGGCATGGTTTGAATCGATACTTGCTGTCTTTATCGTCACCTTAACCGAAGACGCATCTGGCTTATCTTCATCGTAGGTAAATGTGCCATCAAATTGATTAAATCGACCTGTTAGCCAGGAATAACCTAGATGGCTTGTCTTAAAATTAATAAAAGCATGGGCGCCATTGACATCGATATCGTAGTCAGCTGCTTGCGCTATAGGCGATAACATGCCAGCAAAAAGTAAAGCGGTTAGCGTTTTTTTCATTTTCTTTCCTTACATTTAAATTGATTAACGTTCTTTCAGTTGTAACATTCGACGCAATACATCGTCTTTGTCGATAAAGTGATGTTTCAATGCAGCAATAGCATGCAGTGAAACCAATCCAATCAAGCTGTACGCAAGATATTCGTGGACCAACCCAGCGACATCTTCCTGATTTTCAACAAACTCACCGAAACTCGGCACGGTGAACCAGTTAAAGACAGATATCCCTCGGCCGTCAGCGGTTGAAATCAAATAGCCGCTGATAAAGATTAAAATCATCAGTGCATAGAGAGAAAAGTGAGCGACGCCAGCCACTTTCCTCTCTATATTAGAACCAACGGGAGTTGGTGACGGATTAATACATTTCCAAGCGATCCGCAATACGATCAGAAGCGCGAATAACAGGCCGATGCTTTTATGCCAGTGGGGCACGATACGATACCATTCGCTATAGTAGTTGAGCTCGACCATGTACCACCCTGCCGCGAACAATCCAAAAACGAACAGTACCGACACCCAATGCAGGGCAATAGCAATCAATCCGTATCGATTTTTTGAGTTTTTGAGCATAGTGATAATGCGTTTGTTGCGAATCCATGCTATAAAATTAGCAAATAAAAATTAGAATAAAATTGCAATATAACGGACGTATTTTTCGATTTTTTAGAAATTTAATGCTATGCGCGTCATTGCATGAGTGCTGATTTCAGTGTGCCTTATTTTGACTATATGCTTGTAAACCCAAACAAACCTATTGCATTGTGCAACGGAACTGTTTAATTTCTTGGACTAGGATAGATACATAAGGACGTGGTATGCACCATCAGATCTTCGGACGTTATTTTTTTATTGCTTTTCTCACCAGCTTTTCCCTACAAGCAACAAGCAAAGAGTTCAACGAGCTTGAGGTAATCATGAGTAGCTGGGCAAAAGGCAGTCTTGAAATG
>JBCDMA010000380.1:0-3275 GCA_038744645.1 Pseudomonadota bacterium
AAAATATGCGTTGCGATTCAATACAAGGATTTTATATCAGTAAACCCCAACGGCTTTCGGCGCTGTTTGATTTTCTGAATAAACTCGCTTTAAACGACAGTTAGCATTCGGCTTTTTGCCCTAAGCGCTTTTTCTGCTGGCTTAAAGCGGAGCTAGTCCTTCATCCATCACGTCCGCCACTGCCTTGTAGGTGATAAAACAATTTTGAACGTTGAATCCAATTAACAAAGGTCGCATACCAAAACTGTTCAGATGTGTTACCCAACAGTGTTCTTTTATGTCAGTGCAACAAGTTCTAGTCACACTTGGTTACATATTCAGTGCAAATTTTTACGCTTTTTTTGATATCAATATAGTATTTTAGTGACTATCGGTCATAATGTGACTGGTGGTCACAAATTTGAAAGAAGCATGGCAAGAAGCGATAGAAGGCAACGTGAGTTTGAATTGCGAGAGCAAGATATATTGGATGCGGCGCTGGTTTTGTTTTCAAAACCGAATTGGGGATCTGTGTCTATGGAGCAGGTTGCCGTGGCAGCAGATGTAGGTAAAGGTACCTTGTATAAGCACTTTACTGGGAAAGACGAGCTACTGTTCAGATTAATGTTGCGTTTTTATCGCGGATTACTTGCCATTATTCAATCTCAGGATGATTGCGGCGGCGATATTCTCCAACAGTACCGCAATACGTTTGAGCAATCCCTGCAATACCATCATCAGCACCGAGAATACCGTTTTATCATCGAATATTGCAGCCGTATCGATTTTAAGGAAAAGGCTGAAGACAGTTGGCACGCTTCGTTTATGGAGTTAGACGACGCTTTTTCTCGTTGGGGTAATCCCAAGCTTGAAGAAGCAATGGTAAAAGGCTTGATAGAGGTACGTTCAATTGAACACATCCATATAGGTTTGCATGCTTGCTTCGATGGTGCAGTAAAAATGATTTGGGCGGGTAAAGATTGGTGCATGCACGGTGACCTGGAAGATATTTTCTCGGCGACGATAGATTTTTTAATGGCTGGACTGATTGGTCGTCGCTAATTTTATTAAGGACCTTACAAAATGAATCGTTCTGTATATCTAGCGCTTACGCTACTTATCATTTTAAGCATTTGGATGCTAAGCGGTGCGCTACAAACTGACGAAAATGCGCCCGTCGTTGAGGTGCCTCCTGTGTCTGAAAAACAGCCCATGCGTGTGAAAGTAGAAGATTTGGTGGCCAGGCCAATTGTCCAAGAATTGGTTATTCAAGGCACTCTGGCACCACTTCGTGAAGTTGAACTTAAATCTCAATTAGCAACCACTGTGCAATCCATTGTCGCGTCCAAAGGCGCTATGGTCAGTGCAGGCGAAGTCTTGGTTAGACTTGATGTTGAAGATCGCCAGTCACAACTAAAACAAGCTAAAGCAGATGTCACATACCTAGCCCTCGAAGTGGATGCTGCAAAACAGCTATTGGGTAAAGGCCTTAATTCTGAAAACTTATTGCGCAGCGCCGAGGCGGATTTGGCACGCGCGCAGGCACAACAGGAAAAAGCCGAGATTGCACTATCCTATACCGAATTATTGGCACCGTTTGACGGTATTTGGGAGCAGCGTTATGTAGAAAAAGGCAGTCATCTGGATATCGGACAAGCAGTCGGCAGACTTGTCGATAATAGCACTCTTAAGGCCGTTGGCTTCGTCTCCCAACAGGCAGTTGGCAGCCTATCGAAGGGGCAAACTGTGCAGATAAGGTTACTGGATGGCCGCGAAGCACAAGGCAAATTAACCTATATTGCCAACGTCGGTGATGCGCAAACACAGAGCTTTCGCATTGAAGCTGACATACCCAATAGCAATGCTCAACTTCACGCTGGAGCCAGTGCGGAAATCAGTATTGAAACGGGCAGCAAGCTAGCACACTTTGTTGCGCCGTCAGTGTTCTCGCTGGGTCAAGATGGACAGGTTGGCATAAAGAGCGTTGATGAGAGTGGCAAGGTAGTTTTTTATCCTGTTGAACTCGTGCGCAAAGACCTCACAGGCGTCTGGGTAACAGGTCTTCCACAAGCGCTTAGCTTAATAACATTAGGTCAAGGGTTTGTGCAAGAAGGTGATTTGGTAACGGCGGTAAGGGGCTAGACGGTGAACAGTGTTATCCAATTTGCGTTCAATCACAGCAGAACCATACTGCTAACCTTACTTTTTATTTTCATTGCGGGCGCGATGGCGTATCAATCCATTCCTAAAGAATCTGAACCAGATATAGCGATCCCGATTGTTTACGTCTCAATGTCGCACGAAGGTATTTCACCAGAGGATGCTGAACGCCTGCTTGTCCGGCCAATGGAAAAAGAGCTCAAGTCGATCGAAGGGTTAAAGGAAATGAGCAGTATCGCTGGTGAAGGTCATGCATCAGTGCAGCTAGAATTTAACGCGGGATTTGATAGTCAACGTGCGCTTGATGATGTAAGAGAAAAAGTAGACGTGGCCAAAGCTGAATTGCCCGATGCAACAGAAGAGCCTGAAGTTGTTGAAGTTAATGTGGCGTTATTTCCGGTACTCACTGTTACGCTTTCGGGCCCAATTGCTGAGCGTGAATTGGTCACTATCGCGCGCAAGATTAAAGAAAATGTGGAAGCCCTTCCGGGTGTATTGGAGGCAGACATTGGTGGCGATAGAGAACCGCTACTTGAAGTGGTGGTTGATCCAGCGGTAATGGAAACTTATAACATTCAATACAGTGAGTTGTTTTCTTTAGTGACTAACAACAACAGTCTGGTCGCTGCAGGCGCAATTGATAATGGCGCTGGCCGCATAGTGATTAAAGTGCCCGGTGTGGTTGAAGATCTGGAAGATATACTTAGCATGCCAATAAAAGTGACAGACGACAGAGTCGTGACCTTTGGCGAAGTGGCTACCATTAATCGCGGGTTTAAAGACCCAGAGGGCTTTGCTCGCATCGGCGGAGAGCCTGCTGTGACACTGGAAATCAAGAAGCGTGTTGGCGCTAATATTATCGAAACCATCGAGCAGGTAAGGGCAACTGTTTTGGCTGACCAAGCCCAATGGCCTGTCGAACTCAGCGTCAATTTTATGCAGGATAAATCTAACGATATCCGCATCATGCTAAGCGATCTGCAAAACAACATTGTGTCAGCGATTGTGCTGGTGATAATAGTGATCATTGCCGCGCTTGGTCCGCGTTCTGCCATTTTGGTCGGTCTAGCTATTCCGGGCTCATTCTTAGCAGCGATTTTACTATTGCAGATATTGGGCTACACAATGAACATCGT
>JBCDMA010000381.1:0-3262 GCA_038744645.1 Pseudomonadota bacterium
AATCGCGTGAGCCTCGCATTAGCGTCCTGACTTTCATGAGCAAAGGATGCGAAAAACTCGATAAAACGACGTTGACACTGTACTGCGCTCTTAACTTATTTAGCTCTGCTACAAATCCTGAAATGTTTATGAGATGTTTTATTTCTAAATTGAGCGTGGCCTTTGTTCCGATGCATTCACATAACTGCGCAAGTGTCGGGACAGGTTCATTATTTGGTAATAACAGTTTCTTTATTTCACTGTTGTTCTGTTCGGCGAATCTGCCGCTGATGTCAAACAATCGTTCTAGCGTGTGATCGTGGAAAACGTAAAATTCACCATTGACTTCCTGAATATCGCATTCGATGAGCTTTGTACCGACATTAAGCGCGCTTTCAAATGCTGGAATGGTGTTTTCTATATGGTTAACACTGTCACCTCGGTGTGCGATTATTTTCATTGCCGTCTTCGTTCTCTGTGAGTATTGACCGTTTCATATAAGGCTGCAGAAATCACTAAGGTACCGCCGACAACAGTTTGCCATGAAGGCACCTCTTTCAAAATAATGATAGCGAAAATGACGCCATATAAGGGCTGCATGCAAGACACCAGCGCAAAAGTTTTAGCGCGCAAATGTTTGAGTGATGACGCAATAAGTGAGTGTGGCAAGGCCGTAAATACCGTCCCAAGCAACAAAAGCAGAAAAACAGTGTGCATGCTGATGTTAAGAGAAAGTGTCTGTTTGCTAACCAGCCAAATCACACAAGGACAAACGATCATCGTTTGCCACGCCATGGCTTTCACGCCGCTGTACTTTGAAAAGTATTTGCGGTGCATTAGGTTTCTCATTGCATACAAAAATGCACTTAAGATCCCAATAATCACACCTAGCGTAACGTCATCTTCCAACGAAATGGAAGGAACGATCAAATAAATACCAAATAACACAACCAGAGCACTCAGCGCGTCTTGCCATGCGATTTTCATTTTTTCAAACAAGGGTTCAAGAAACACCGTGATCACAGGGAAAGTGAATAAAGCAATGATACCCACCGATACCGAAGCGTATTGCATTGACATAAAGTACGTTACCCAATGCGCAGCCATGAACACGCCAAGACCGATGCCAATCAGGTAATCCTTTTTGTTGTCCAGCGCGAGTCTCTGCCCACTAATATAAACAACCGCAGTTAGGCAGATAAAAGCAGTGACTGAACGGCCAAATGTAATATCAATTGCGGATAGCGGTATAAGCCTTGAAAACAATGCAGTACCGCCCAACACCATAACGGTGATATGTAAGTTGATTAAGCTGCGGTTTACGGGATCCATTTGGTCAATCTAATTATTGGAGGGTAAGATGGGAAAGGTTTACGTCGAATGCTATATCAATGCTCCCAATGGTTGACCCAGACGCGTTGTCATTTTTGGCGAAAGTTCAGATAGTGCAATTTTATTTGGCTCAAAGCACAAAATAACTGTTGAACCGAGTTTAAATCGCCCCATTTCTTGTCCTTTTTGAAGGGTAATGTTGGCTTCAGCATGTCGCCAATGTTGGACAACTTTTCCCGCAGGTGGGGATATTGTGCCGGCCCAAACGGTCTCTATACTGGCGACAATCGTTGCGCCAACCAGTACCATAGCGACCTTACCTGCGGCTGTGTCAAACAGTGCCATAACGCGTTCGTTTCTCGCAAATAATCCAGGGACATTTTCTGCCGTAAGCGGGTTTACTGAGAACAATTCACCGGGAACATGAATGGTATCAGTAAGCGTTCCAGTGATTGGCATATGAATGCGGTGGTAATCACGTGGCGCGAGATAAATTGTTGCAAACTGTCCGCCTTTAAACGGCTCTGCGATTTCAGGCTTGCCACCCAAGAGACTTGTGAGACTGTAGTTGTGGTTTTTAGCTTGGAAAATGCTATCTCCCTGAATATCACCAAGTTGACTCACAGTGCCATCCACTGGATGACATAATCCCTTTTCGTTATCGTCAATGATGCGCACACCGTCTTTCAACGGACGAGTGAAAAATTCATTAAACGTTTTATACGCACTGGGGCTTTCTTCAGCCGCTTCTTGCATATTAATGTCAAAGGCTTTTATGAAGCTTTTTATCAGAAACTGTGTCAATCCGCCGAGATTCCGTTCGGCAAAAAAACCAACAAATCGAGATAACAGATGCTTAGGTAAAATGTACTGGCTTTTGATTTTTATCCAATCAAACACGCGTCTCTCTCCGTGAACTACTTGTATTAAGGGTTATAAGCGACGCGGATTGTACCGTATTGCTAGCGATTTTGCTTGGAGAAAAGTGGTCAATTTAATGTGGGCCGTTGAGCTTTTGCGTGCGGCACGTTTGCATTGAATGAAAAATGAATAGGGCTTACGTTTTTATGTTGGCCGGCTTTTGATTTGATAGAGATTCAATGATCTTTGCGAAACTGAGATACCGTTCGTAAGCGATATTTCCGCTCTCTACCGCTTGAGTGATCAAGCAACCGGGATCTTCAAGATGCCTACAGTCTTTAAATTTGCATCCTCCAAGATATTCGCGGAATTCGATAAAACCGCGCGCAATTCGCTCTTCCTCAATATGCCATAAGCCAAACTCCCGAACACCCGGTGAATCAATGATCTCACCGCCGTTTTCAAGGTGAACGAGTTTAGCGGTGGTTGTCGTGTGCTGTCCGAGACCAGAGTTGACGGAAATTTCACCAACGGCTTCTTCTGCATCAGGTAGGATTTGATTGACGATACTCGATTTACCAACACCGCTTTGCCCAACAAAGACGCTAGTATTTTCGTGCAGTTGCTGTATGAGCTCCGTAATTCCCTGTCCTGTTTTACAACTTATATAATGCACTGGATAGCCTAAATGGGTATACACATCCATTTCTGACATCACTTCGTTGAGCCCATCTTCATCTAACAGCTCAATCTTATTCACGATTATTACCGGCGAAATACCAGCGTCTTCACAAGCGACGAGATATCGATCAATAATATGCGTAGAAAAGGTAGGCAAAATGGCGCTTACGATGATGATTTGCTCAACATTTGCTGCTATTGGTTTAATTCCATCATAAAAGTCTGGTCGAGTAAGCACAGTACTTCGGGTTTCAACGGCTTCGATGACGCCTCGTTGCTCAGTATTGTCCGAGGTGTTTTTTCGAAAGACGACACGATCGCCACAAACAACTGAATCGATCGTTCGACGAATAAAACATTTATGTTGCGAACGGTCGGACGTGTTTTCGACAATGGCGTGCTTACCAAA
>JBCDMA010000382.1:0-3243 GCA_038744645.1 Pseudomonadota bacterium
GATATCGTTGTCTTTTGCCCCTATTCTGTCAAACAACGCATTCATACTTTGCGCATCAAAGAATTTCGCTATCGGCGACTGCACACCCTCTATACCATCAGCCGCGTTCTTCACTTTGATCCACGCCAGTCCCTTGGCACCATAAATAGATACAAAGTCAGTATAGGCGTCGATTTGCTTGCGTGATAATGATGCACCGTCAGGTACGCGGATACATGCAACACGCCCGTCTTCGTCGTTGGCGGGACTACTGAAGACCTTAAAAGATAAGTCCTTTACGATATCGTCGACATCAACAATTTCTAGCGGATTTCTCAGGTCGGGTTTATCACTACCAAATCGTCGCATGGCTTCTGCATAACTCATGGTAGGAAACTTACCCAAATCAACATCAAGTAACGTTTTAAAAAGTGATGTGATTAACCCTTCTGTGATTTCCATCACACCATTGGCATCTAGAAAACTGGTTTCAATATCAATTTGCGTGAATTCAGGCTGGCGGTCTGCGCGCAAGTCTTCATCCCTAAAACACTTTACAATTTGATAGTATTTGTCCATCCCACTCATCATCAACAATTGTTTGAACAATTGCGGTGACTGAGGCAATGCAAAGAACTCCCCTTTGTGCGTGCGGCTTGGCACCAAATAGTCTCTTGCACCTTCAGGCGTTGCCGCCGTCAATATTGGCGTCTCAATGTCCAGAAAACCATTATCTTCTAAATAGTGTCTTACCGCGGCCGTTACTTTTGATCTGAACACAAGACGTTCCGTCATCATTGGACGACGCAAATCGAGGTAGCGATACGTCAAACGTTGCTCTTCGGTATTCTCTTGGTTCCAATCTAAAGGCAAGACAGGTGCACTGTTGATGATACGCAGTGCCGTTCCAACTACTTCCACTTTTCCGGTTGTCATTTCTGTATTGATTTGAGATTCAGGGCGTGCTCTTACTCTGCCTGAAATCTCAACGCAATACTCTGCTCGCAGTTGCGTGGCCACCTTAAACGCGTCTTTTTGATCGGGTTCGATGACAACTTGAAGAATGCCTTCTCGGTCACGTAAATCGACAAATACGAGTCCACCTAAATCACGTCTTTTGTGTACCCATCCATTTAACGTAACATTCTCACCGACGAATTTTTCGTCGACGCGTCCGCAATATTCTGTGCGCATCCAATAATTTCCAAAATTCAATTAGTTAATTCAGAAGTGAAGAGTCAGTAAAGCCGCATAGTATAAACCATGCAAAATCTCCCTACCAAGGCTAAATCAGAATTTGATAGAAAAATGAACAAGGTATTATCGTTTCTGTCGAGTGGCGCAGCATTAAGTGGTGTTTGTTGTTTACGCGATTGTTGTTTTTATCTTAATCGAATTGTACGTTTCCTACGCCAAGTTCCTGTAAGGTCATTGTTTTTGTATCGTCGTATTGTTAAATTCTGGCGCTTGGAAGTGTGTTGGTGATGAAGCGTCACAGCTGCTTTGGCATCAATATTGAATAAATTGAAACAGGCACTGAAGGAGAAACAATGTCTAACTCGCGCATAGTGTATTCTACTGAAACCGGCAGAGTGAAAGGATCCAAAGAACAAAATGAAATACCTAACGGAGATGGTATTGTTCGGATCCAGCGCATTACGAAAGGAAAAAAAGGTAAAGGTATTAGCCTGATAACCGGACTTGGTTTAGACAAGCCGTCGTTAAAGATTCTGTGTTCAGAACTTAAGAAAACCTGCGGATGCGGCGGTGCGGTAAAAGAGTATGACATCGAAATACAAGGTGATGTCAGAGACAAACTAAAAACTATCCTGGAAAGCAAAGACTATCGCGTTAAGCTATCCGGTGGTTAGACGAAAGAACGGCGTATATGCAAAAACTTACAATATCTGATTTACATATCTTATTGGTTGAACCATCTGACACTCAGGCGAAAATCATTGCTAAATTTTTAGAAGAGTCGGATGTCAACAGCGTTGATATCGTCAAGAATGTGACACAAGCCAAGCACGAACTGTCGAAGCATCCGGCGGATGTGGTGGTCAGTGCAATGTATCTTTCCGATGGAAATGGTCTGGATATTTTAGAACACATCAAAAATGACAAGACCATGTCCAGCATTCCATTCATGCTGGTATCAAGTGAAACAAGCCCGAGAAAATTAGAGGCATTCAAGCAATCTGGCGTTGGTGTAATACTGCCTAAACCCTTTGAACTTGTGCATCTAGAGCGCGCGCTAAACGTGAGCTTGCAATTGATGGACGATGAGGAGCTTGATTTAGATTCGTTTGAAGCAGAGCAAGTACGCGTGCTCCTGGTGGATGATAGTCGCCTGGCGAGAAATCACATTAAGCAGTCATTGCTCAACATGGGTATAAAAACGATCGTTGAAGCAGAAAATGGTGCTCACGCGCTGACAGCACTAAAGAGTCAGGAGTTTGATATTGTCGTTACCGATTACAATATGCCGGAAATGGATGGCCGAGAACTATCGGAATTCATCCGTTTCAATCCAAGCACGGCTCATATCCCTATTATAATGATCACTTCCGAGAATCAGTCAAGCGGACACCTTATTAATATTCAACAAACTGGGGTTAACGCGTTATGTGATAAGCCCTTTGCATCAAATGAAGTACGTTCTATGATCGCAAAGCTTCTTGACCATTGACCCCACTCTCTCACAATCTGGTTTGACAGGACCAGTTTCGTTTTTTAAAGTCCATCCCATCAACGTGTAGGGTTGTATACAGTCATTCAACAGACTGTTTCTAATGACTACACTTTTATAATAGCGACTCACAAAATCGCATGCTGATGTTGGGACAATACCGTTGGACAACGAAGAATTAATCAAACTGCGCCGTCAAATCTCGGACACGGACGAAGCACTGCTAGATATCCTATCAAAGCGGCAGGCAATGACAGCGAAAGTGGCTGCATTGAAAATAAAGCACAATAAACCGGTAAGAGATAAGGCAAGAGAGAAACAGTTATTAGCAAAGCTGATTGAACAAGCGAAAGACCGAGGGCTAGGTGCAGAAATCGTTACTCGCTTGTTTCACATCATCATTGAAAACTCAGTGCTTCAACAGCAATCTCTGCTTGAACAAGATGCAAACCCTTCAGCGCTCAAAGAAAACGCCCGTTTGGCTATATTAGGCGAGAAAGGTTCTTACAGTTACTTTGCTGGAAAAAAATACTTTGCCAGAAGGTCGCGAGAATGCGTAGAAATAGGGTGTAAAA
>JBCDMA010000383.1:0-3206 GCA_038744645.1 Pseudomonadota bacterium
CGCGTCAAACTAGTTTTGGATGGTTCGTTAAATATGGTCTACATTGGCATTATTACTTGATAATAATATACGGTGATATTACCACTACTTTTTGCCAAGCGTCGCGCTGAGCTAAATCCGTTTTCACCGCGTAAATACAATCATAAAAATCCATCACCAGACATTGGTGATCATTGGTTTACTTTGAGACTTTCACGAAATGATAAAAACTACATTTATTAAAAAACCTATCGCATTGCATTTGCTTGCCGCGGCGATTGCATCAGCATTTGTCCTCACCGGTTGCTCTAAGCCAGCCGAGGAAACTACTGCTTCAACCGACACAAGTCTTACCGTCGAAGCATCAGCCGACGCACCTGAGGCGAATCCATTTTTTACCGAATGGGATACGCCGTTCGATGCGCCTCCTTTTAGCATCATCGAAACCGCAGATTTTATGCCTGCATTTGAGCAAGCAATGGCCATGCAGATGGAAGAAATTGATGCAATTGCGAATGCTGACAGCTTACCCACGTTCGATAATACAATTGCGCAAATGGAGCTGAGCGGTGGCGAGTTGAGCAAAATTGTACGGGTTTTCTCTGCGCTGGCTAACACCGAATCAACCGATGAACTTCAAACCATCCAACGCGAAGTGTCACCTATACTAACTCGTCATAGTAACGCTATGTTGATGAATGAAGATCTCTTCAAACGAGTAGCAGCGGTGCATTCTCAAAGGAACAATGCGTCCCTAGATGATGAACAAATTAGACTCGTTGAACGCATTTATGAAGACTTCAAACGCACGGGCGCAGAACTGGATGCTGAGTCTAGAGAAAAGCTCGCGGCGATGAACGAACGTATCGCGACACTCACAACGCAATTTGGACAAAACTCGCTTAACGATTCGCGCGCATTCACCTTGGTACTGGAAGAAAGCGATCTAGATGGCCTACCTCAGTCTGTAATTGACGCAGCGGCAGCACAAGCGGCATCAAGGGACATGCCGGGTAAATATGTGATCACGTTAAATCGTTCAAGTGTTGAACCATTCTTACAGTTTTCATCTCGTCGTGACTTGCGTGAAAAAGCTTTTAACGCTTGGGCACTTCGCGGTGACAATGACAATGAGTTTGACAATAAAGCCATCGTTGCTGAAATCGTGAAAATTCGCTCCGAACGAGCGCAGCTACTCGGCTATAAACATCATTCAGATTATGTATTGTCGAACACCATGGCGAGCACACCTGAAGCGGCAATGGACTTGCTGATGAAAGTCTGGGCACCTGCCATCGAAAAAGCCGATCAAGAGCGCGAGTGGATCATGGAAATCATGACCGCATCGGAGGTCGAGCACGAGTTAGAACCGTGGGACTGGCGTTATTATGCGGAAAAAGTCAGAAAAGCGAAGTTTGATTTGGACCAATCAGAAATCTCGCAATACTTTGAATTGAACAATATGATTGATGCACAGTTCTACGTCGCAGGACGCCTGTTCGGTCTTACGTTTGAAGAGCGTACCGATATCCCTGTGTACAACGAAGTTGTACGCGTTTGGGAAGTCAAAGATAGCGCAGGCAACTCTGTCGGCTTGTTCTATGGTGATTACTATGCCAGGGCAACCAAGCGCAGTGGCGCGTGGATGAGCAATTTTCGTAATCAGCAAAAACTGGCTGGCAATGTCAAACCGCTTATCATCAATAACCTCAATTTGAACAAGCCCGCAGACGGCGAGCCAACCTTGATGAGTTACTCAGACGCAGAGACTCTTTTTCATGAGTTTGGTCACGCCCTTCACGGCTTACTGTCGGATGTAACCTACCCCTCACTTGCAGGCACCAGTGTACCAAGAGACTGGGTTGAGTTTCCTGCGCAGATCTACGAACACTTTATCGCGCAACCTTACATGTTGAAAAAATTCGCTCGGCACTTTGAAACGGGCCAAGAGATGCCAGATGACCTCATAACGCGCATTAAAGAAGCAAGTACATTCAACCAAGGTTTTGCGACAATCGAATATACAGCCTCAGCGCTCGTTGATATGGCATATCACAGAATGACCGAGGTGGAAGACAACCTTGATGTCAGAGCGTTTGAAGACCAAGTGTTAAGCGCCTTTAACAAGCCTGAAGAAATTATTATGCGTCATCGCAGCACACACTTTGGCCATATATTTTCCGGTGGCTATCACTCTGCGTATTACGCCTATATGTGGTCGGAAATCTTAGACGCCGATGGATTTGATGCCTTCCTTGAAGCGGGCGATATATTTGACCCTACTACTGCGCAGAGGCTTCAAGAATTTGTGTTTAGTCGAGGCGATAGTTTGGATTATCTGGAAGCTTATATCGGCTTTAGAGGACGTGCACCAACGACTGATGCATTGCTTCGCAATAGAGGTTTGGATACGCAACCGGCAAGCTAATGTTGGAACTGGATCGTCTGCCCTCTCCTCCTGAAGTAAGCAACATAAGCAAAAGCAATTTTGAAGGAGAGGTTGCGGATTTGTACTCGCCGGTGGTCATGCGAGGGTTTGCCAATGATTGGCCGTTGGTGCAAGAAGCGCTGAAATCGGACAGGGATGCATTGGCTTATTTGATGCGCAATGCTGGCACTGGCACCTTTAACATGGTGCGCCTGGACAAAAGCCACAATAATAGAATGTTCTATGATGCTGACGATCTGACAAAATTCAATTTTCAGCTTCAACCTACGAGTATCATTGATGGCTTGAAGCTGATGGCGCAAGGGTTAGAAAACCCTGAACAACCAAACGCCTGTTTTCAATGCATTCCACTCAAAAAAGCCTTTCCTGCGCTAGCATCGCAACACACACATCCCCTGATCAATGAAAAAGGCGTTGGGTATGTTTGGTTTGGCTCAAAAATGAAAGTAGCACCGCATTTTGATGAAGCGCAGAACATCGCCGTTGCCGCTGTCGGGCGTAGACGATTTACTCTGTTTCCGCCGGACCAGATAGAAAACCTTTACGTGGGTCCGGTGGAAAAAACGCCCGCAGGTCAACCGATAAGTCTGGTCGACTTGCACAATCCAGATCTTGAGAAACATCCAAAATATGAAATCGCATATCAACATGCCATGTCAGTGGAACTTAACCCAGGCGACGCCATCTACATCCCATCGCCGTGGTGGCATCATGTCGAGTCACTGTCCGACTTCAATTTTCTTGTCAATTATTGGTGGAACGATCAACGCACCTCAAC
>JBCDMA010000384.1:0-3202 GCA_038744645.1 Pseudomonadota bacterium
GAGACAAAACTCTCGTTCGGGAAAGGGGTTCGCAGTACGATAATCGTTATCGGGTTTGTCTATGCAGGCTTATTTTCAATTCAGAGCTTGCAGAAGAATAATATCTTGACCAGTGCACTGCCCAGTATAGGCACTTCTGCTGCGCATCAAAAAGCAGTCCATCCAGAATTCACCGTTGTAAAAAATCTAGAAGACTTTGAGCAGAAACTATCAAAAGCGACGACAGAAGGGCGTTCAGTTATGGTAGACCTTTATGCTGACTGGTGTATCGCATGCAAAGAGTTCGAAGCCTACACATTTCCCGACCCTAGTGTGGTTGCGGCGCTTGGAAACACTGAGTGGATGCAAATCGATTTAACGCACAACACGCCAGAGAACATCGCATTTCAAGAGTCATTTGCTGTTTTGGGGTTACCTACAATATTGTTTTTTGATGCAGAGGGTAATGAGCTGGAGCGCGCGCGCGTGACGGGTTTTATGAACGCTGAGAAATTCGCAGATCACGTGAACAAAGCACTTAATTAGTCTTCTTTTAGTAATCTCTATACCGTCATCACTTCTACTTAAAACTTGTCTGTCGTTTTGTTCATTGCAGCAAAAAAAAGCGTGATTAAAATATAAATTGCGTCACTCGTTTTTAATCTGTCTATTCATTCGAAAAAGACAAGTTCTGACGCTAATTTCACTCGATTAATTCTCACCCGTGAGAAATATCAAAATCAAACGCAACTGACCCTAAACTTTTCAAAAAAGAACACGATAACCTTATTTATGAAGGACAAAAGATTCGTTGATTTTGTACTGAGCAAATGGACGCGGTTTTACGCAAAAAAACCACGCCGATAAGCAAGTAGTGCAGGTAGATTGAATTGATTTTATCGGCTGAGTAATTGACATGGTTCCTGTTTCTTATAAAAAACTAGGTGTGAGCACGCTATTCGTTGCTGTAGGCATAGTCTGTATTTCCCTTGATTTACACTTGTTTTCGTCTTTGGTGTTGATTGCCGGCGTCGTTGTCGCGACATTTATGCCAAGCGCTAGTAAGAAACACGAAACATCAGAGACAAGCAAAAGTGTGATTGACGAAAAGCCAACGTCTTCGTCAGCAATAGATTCAATTGGTCCTTTGATCGACCAGTTTGTGCCGTCTTTACAACAATGTGAAACCAATCTCTCAGACATAAAAAGCACCCAAGATGATGCTGTCGTTACCCTGAGCAGCAGTTTTGCTGAACTACAGACCCTTATTGGCGTGCAAGCCGAGACAATTCAGCAGTTAATAAAATCAGATGACGGCGACGATGAATTGTACAGTGAGAAAATGCGCAAATTCGCGGACAGTACAGCTCAAACACTAGACCAATTTATTTCTTCAACCGTTGATATGTCATCGTCTTCCATGGCGTTACTTGAGCAAGTCACAAAAATCTACGAATCAGTACCAGAAGTTTTAAAAGCAGTGAAAGATATCGACGGGATTTCTGAACAAACGAATTTGCTGGCACTCAATGCTGCAATTGAGGCGGCGCGCGCTGGCGAACACGGTCGCGGCTTTGCAGTCGTAGCAGATGAAGTCAGATCGCTATCCACTCGCTCATCAGAATTTAGTGAGCAAATACAGTTAAAACTGACCGCTATGTCAGGGCAGATTGAAGGTTTAACGAACGAAGTTGGTGAACTAGCAAGCTATGACGTGAGCTATGTCATCGATGCTAAAAAAGAGATAGAAAGCGCCTTAAAAAGCATTATTTCCAAAGCGGAATCTGATTCTGTCGTAACAAGCGGACTTGAGCAAGTCGCGCAAGATTTGGAAGCCAACCTAGGTACTGCGATAAGAGGGCTGCAGTTTGGCGATATTAATGGCCAAAACCTTGATTACACCAGAGAATCTATTGCTTTCATTCGCGAGTTGATGTCTTCAGTCGACGCCAACAACATACAGAACATTGTCCAGCAAGTCAGAGAACAGTTAGAAGAGCTCGAAAAACGCAAGCAGGAATCACACAACCCGGTATCCGCTGACAGTATGGAAGCGGGTGAGGTTGATCTATTTTAATTTACGTCATCTTGGAGAAATAGCATGAGTGAAAAAGCACTACACATACCTGAAAGATTCGACTTTAGTTATCACAAGCAATTTACCGAACAGTACCAAGCAGCGTTATCCAGTGATGACGTATCACAAATTTCGCTAGATTTTAGCAAGGTCAGCTATCTAGACAGTTCTGCACTTGGCATGATGGTGCTGTTTCAAAAGAAAGCAAAGAGCAAAAACGTCGCCGTCAGAATACGTGGTGCACAAGACAGCGCGAAGGAGATCCTTCAAATAGCACATTTCGATCGTCTATTTGACATTTCTTAAACGACAAACGTTCTCTTAGCGGACCTAAAATAGATGCGGATATTGATCATCGAAGACGACTGTCTTTTCTCAGAAATACTACAAACATTTCTCGAGGATAACGGGTGTTCAACCATTCTTGCTGGTACCTTAGGAGATGCAAAAGTCGTGCTTTCTGCGACCGTTTTCGATTTTATTCTGGTTGATAATCACTTGCCTGACGGGGATGGCATTAATTTTATAGATACCATCAAATGCCTTGTCACATTGCCAACGCCGATTATGATGATCACCGGTGAAGACAATCAAAATGTCATGGCTGAGGTGTTTGAGAAAGGCGCCGATGATTATTTGGTTAAACCCATCTCTCTTGACCTACTCTGGCTAAAAATACAACGCGTGCAAAGCCTGTATATCAAAGAGGCAAAACTCGCCGATCAGCGCAATGAACTCGATCGCCTTCTCGGACAAAAGAACAGCGAGGATGAGCTCGCCCGATATGTGTACGAACACGTTGCTTCCGATTCAGTATCCAACAACGAATGCGTTGAATTCTACGGGAAATCTTCAAGTACCTTCAGTGGTGACGTATTTATTAGCGAGTCAGCGCCCAACGGCAACAGGTTCATTATTCTCGCTGATGCTACAGGCCATGGTTTAGCGGCAGCAATCAGCACATTGCCACTGATTGCGACAATCAATGCAATGATACGCAAAGGACTATCCTTAGCCCATATTGTGCATGAGGCTAACACAAAGTTAGGCAAAGAATTGCCGGATGATAGGTTTGTCGCCCTCATCGGAATAGAAATTAGTTTTATTACGCAAACGCTTTCCGTCTTCAATGGCGGTATGCCCGAC
>JBCDMA010000385.1:0-3131 GCA_038744645.1 Pseudomonadota bacterium
AGACATCAAAATCAAGTTCATAGGTTTGGTTTTGTCGAGCGCTCAAATCCACTTGTATCGGTTGGTCGAGAAACGCTGCATCCATGGCTTCGATATCTAATCTTTCATTGACAAAGGTAAGCACGCCATTGGCCTCTGTAAAGTCAATATTTAAAGCAGCGATGTTGACGCGATTGTTATTCAATTTGACATCGCCAGACGCGATGAGTTTGCGCGCGTTTGATAGAGGAATAACCAATGACAGGTCGCTCGTTAAATCGCCAGAAACGCGCACTTGTTCCGACAGGACTCTACCCAATCGTTTTTTTAATGAACTTTGGTTCATCAAGTCGGTTAACTGTTCACCTGTGCCTTCGCCAATTGCATCAATACTCAATACACTGTTTCTACCCAAATTTGGAATGTGAGCCGAAAGATCGGAAAGCGTAACGTCGGCCAATTTAGTGGTTGGGCTCGACATAAACAACCCGTTGTTTAAGAAATTTAGATTAATGTCTAACTGGGTTAAGGCTGGCCATTTAGGGGAAAATACAAAATCGGCATCAGAAATATCGACATTCGCACTGAATATGCCTTCATTGTTCTTGAAAGGAAAAGCATCTAACTGACCATGCCAGATGGCAGTGAAGCCATCAACATTGCCCTTTCCAGTAAATGCTCTGGTTAGATAATCAATTGCCTTCGGCTTCATGAGTTTGTGAGGAAGGTAATTTGGCACTTGATTCAGTGGCATACCATCTGAAGCCATTTCAACCGAGAGTAATCTGTCATTAGAGTTGTATAAGGCTGAACCGGACAACTTTAGATCATCAGCTGAAAAACTAAAGTCTTTGGCGGACATCACAACACCCGTTGATTGTGTTTTTAGCCGTAACAATAGATCCAGGTTATTCAAGACCATATCGCGTTTGAACATAGTCTGTGATTGCAGTACCAGCTGTTCTTGTTTGACTGTAATGACGCCTTCAGAATCAAACCAGTTGAGTGAGAAATGAAGATCATCGAATCCAGGTGTGATTGACTTTTGTGGTATACGAAGCGTGGCATCCGGCACCTGTATGCCAATTTTATTTTCAGCATACAACAAGCTTGGCTTATCAAGCGATAACGCAATTTCACTGTTCTCCAACCACTTTGCCAAATCCCTATCGACAATTCCTAATAATGGGAACCAATTGTCCAATTCAAATTGCTGACTCGCTTGCAAAACAAATGGGTGATTTACTCCCCATTCACCGAACCACTGTGTCGTAAAACTATCATCGTCTAACTCGATCAGCATATCGTTTATGGTAAAAAGCCACTTATTATCAACTTTCCTCGCTTGTGCAGCGGCCGATATTGCAGAAGTGACTTCCGTTTGCATACCTTGCCAATCTAACGTTGTTGGTAACAAATTTGCGGTAATATCGCTAAACTGACTTGATTCAATCGTCGCCCACATCTCAAAATTGACATCGCTACTTTTCAATTCGGTGTCAAAATCTGTGAGCTTATTAATCCAAGGTGAAACATCCAACTGTTGACCAAGTGCATAAAACACCCCTGAGTAGTCGTTGATATTACCCTGCAAATCCAATACGAAAGCAATGCTTTCATTTGCAAAATTATTTAACGTCAACGAACCTCTTGCCTGATGGCGCTGGTCCTCATTCAACCATTCGATTTGCGGTAGATTTACGCTCTGCGTATATTGATTGCGGAGAAGACTGATTGTGCTGTCGGTGACTGAAAAGTTTTCCAACTGTTCTAGAAATACCTTTTCGAGCAAGTTAACGATGGTCAATTCAGTGTTTTGACTTGAGGTATCATCGATACGTATTTGAAGCTGTAGGTTATTTAGCGAGACGTCTTTTGAACGGAGTTTACGATTGAATAATGTTGGCCAAAAATCAACGATCATCTCAACGTTTTCAACATCGAGGGCGATGAAGGCCTCATTCTGCTGTCGCAGTTCAACCTCTTGTAAAAGGAGTTTGGGACCAGATGCTTGCCACTCTGCGGATATGTCACCTATGCGCAACTCAATACCGTATTGAGATGCAATATAGTCTTGAATTTGTGGTTTGTAATTATTCGCTAATGGCAATGAATACCGAAACGCGCTGATGAGCAAGGCGAACAATACAAGCAGGACGGCAATCACCGTCCAGAGCTTGCGCAATGCAAAAGTGAGGGCTTGTTGAACCTTAATCACATCATAACCACGTCAAATTTATCTTGATGATATAGGGGCTCCGTTTGTACTTTTATTTGCTTACCAACGAATGCTTCTAATTCCGCCAACAAATGCGATTCTTCTCCTAAAAGTGCATCTGTGACCTTTGGTGAAGCATACACAACAAATTTATCAGCGCGATACGCTTTATTTACGCGCACCACTTCACGCGTGATTTCAAAACAAATCGTCTCTATGGTCTTAATTGAGCCACTGCCTTTACACACTGGACACTCACCACACAGCTGATGCTCAAGCGATTCCCTGGTGCGCTTTCGCGTCATTTCGACCAAGCCGAGCTTAGTAAAACCGTAAATACTGGACTTAGCGCTGTCTTTCGCCATCGCCTGTTCTAATGAAGTTATGACTCTTTTCTGATGATCAGGTTCAGACATATCAATGAAATCGATCAATATCATACCGCCCAGGTTACGCAGACGAAGTTGTCTTGCGATCGCAAGTGTCGCCTCTATGTTGGTGTTAAAAATGGTTTCTTCCAAATTTCTGTGTCCAACAAAAGCACCAGTGTTTATGTCAATCGTGGTCATCGCTTCCGTTTGATCAATAATGATATACCCACCAGATTTGAGGTTTACACGCCTTTCCAATCCGCGTTGGAGTTCATTTTCAATGTCATAGAGCTCGAATATAGGTAACTCACCTTTGTAATATTCCAACTTGCTGACCAATTCAGGCACGTATTCTTTCGTAAAACTATGCAACTCTTTGTACGTTAGATTTGAATCTATGCGTATTCTTTCAATTTCTGCGCCAACAAAGTCTCTAAGTACACGGCGCGCGACCGATAAGTCTTCATACAAAATGTTAGTCTTCGTCGAATTTCTGCGATTTTCACGGTTTTTACGACTATTTACTTTTTCCCATAGCCGACGCAAGAATGCTGCATCTTGCA
>JBCDMA010000386.1:0-3128 GCA_038744645.1 Pseudomonadota bacterium
GAGTAAGGCAGGTTTCAAGATAAATATCCAAGAAGGTCTCCTATGAGCAACGCCTTTCCTAGGATTTGGAATATGAAACTTTTCGTAAATCCTGTACGCTAAAAAAATATGTACGGAATAACTATTAGAAATGAAAAATATAACGTTAAGTGTGGATGAAAAGTTAATTGCAGCAGCAAGAAATAGAGCCGCTGAGGAAAATACAACCTTAAATGCCAAGTTCAGAGTTTGGCTTGAGGAGTATGTGAATAGGCAACAAAAAGTAAGCAAAGCAGCCAATTTGGTAAACGAGTTAAAGGCAAGATACTCAATAGGTGGCAGAAAATTCTCCAGAGATGAAATGAATGAACGCTAAAGCCTTGCTAGACACTAATATCATCATTTGTCTTTTTGACTCAACAGACAGATTAAAACAAAATAAAGCCGAACGTCTTGTATTCGGTGGATTGGAAAATGGTGATGCATGCATTAGCCAGCAAGTTTTACATGAAAGTCTAAATGTGTTCGTACGAAAACTGAATTTTACTTTTGATGATGCGCAACGAGTCCTAAATGACATTCTGTTACCATTATGTATACCTATTCCGCCAGCGAGTCTCTATAACAGGGCTTTGGTTATAAATTCCCGATTCAAATATGGATTTTACGATTCGCTAGTCATTGCATCAGCGGTAGAACTGGGTTGCAGGCAGGTTTTTACCGAGGACTTACAAAATGGTCAAACGTTAGAGACTGTAACCATCGTTAATCCTTTTTTAGCTGAATAGTGGATTAAGTAGAGACCTCTCCGATTAGAAAAAACGTTGAGAGAATCCTCATTGGAACTGCACTTCTCATTTATGCGTTTTTCAGTAGTACTTATCTTTTAAATCTTCCTGAATACCTTGAGATTAGGAAGAGATTTCATGAAAAATCCTGTTACGCATTTTTGCTTGAGTATCGTTGCAGCCATGGGATCATAAAGTTGCATAATTACGTTCATCAAATGGAAATAACGAGAAAAAAATGGAAAAACGACATTTTACCTGGCGGTTTATCAGTATTTTTTGCTTCTTTGTACTTATCACAAGCCTCACGCTTTCGCATGCTCAATCAGAAGATGGAAGTACGGTCGATGAGAAATACATTTGGGATTTAACGGATTTCTATGCAACTAAGGCGGATTGGGAAGACGAGCTTAAGCGCCTTCGCGATGACATTGATAAACTAAAAAGCTATAAGGGTAAGCTGGGCAAGGATGCAAAAACGCTGCTTGAGGCATTGGATACCGGGTCCGCTTTTAGGAAAGCAGCATCGCGTGTAGCTACCTATGCATCGAACATACGCAATACTGACCTTGGCGACCCAGACGCACAAGCAATGGTTGGACGATTGCAGGCGGTCTTTCAATCAGCCGGTGCAGCCACCAGCTATATGGCACCAGAACTTGTAAGCACTGGTGAAGACACACTGGAGTCATTCATTAGGGAAGAACCTGGATTAAACAAGCATGCGCTATTCCTTAGGAATACATTGCGTCAAGGACAGCATGTGTTATCGCCAGAAACTGAGCAGGTCATTTCTCTTCTAAAAACACCGTTATCAGCATCGGAAAGCGCTAGAAACATGTTGGCCAACGCTGAAATCGAGTGGCCTCGAATAACTCTCAGTGATGGTAAAGAAGTGCATCTCACCAATGCGGGTTACACTTTGCATCGCGCCGCGCCTTCGCGCGAAGATCGCATTGCTGTTTTTGATGCGTTTTGGGGTAAGTATAAAGATTTTGAAAGCACATTTGGCGTGACGTTAAACGGTGAAGTGCAAGCAAATGTGGCAATGGCAAAAGCCCGTAAATACGACAACACACTGCAATACTTTCTATCAGGCGATAACATTCCTGAGGACGTTTATCGAACCTTGGTCAAAGTCACCAATGATCGCATTGACGTGCTGCATCGCTATTTTGCGCTTCGTGGACGAATGCTCGGCATTGATGATCTTGGTTATCACGACATTTATCCGGATTTAGTAAAAACCGATTTGACCTTCCCAATCGACAAAACCCGTGAATACATGTTGGGTTCACTGGACATCATGGGCAAAGATTTTTCGGATAAGTTTGCCGCCGCATCACTAAATCGATGGATGCACGTTTATCCAGCGCCAGGTAAACGCTCGGGTGCGTATATGTCGGGTTCAGCCTATGATGTGCATCCGTTAATACTGTTGAATCATCAAAATGACTATAACAGCGCGTCGACCTATGCTCACGAATGGGGCCATGCGATGCATCAGGTGCTGACAAACGAAAACCAGCCATATGAACTGGCCAATTTCTCAATTTTCACCACGGAAATCGCTGCCATTGCCAAAGAGATCTTGATGCAGGAATACTTATTAGAGCGCGCAGAAAGCGACGATGAGCGGTTGTTTTACTTGGGTTATGCGTTGGAGCAGATGCGCGGTACCTTCTTCCGTCAAGTGATGTTCTCTGAATTTGAGCTTGCTATCCATGAAGAAGTGGAACAAGGCAATGCATTGACAGGGGCGCGTATGACACAAATGTACGGCGAAATCCTGAAACGCTATCACGGACATGATGAAGGCGTGATGAAGATCACCAAACGCGAAGCGATTGAATGGGCGTACATTCCACACTTCTACTTTAACTTCTACGTATATCAATACGCGACGTCGATTGCCGGCGCTGCCTATTTCGTCGAACAGATGAAAACCGGTGGAGAGGATGCAGTTGAAACATACCTTGAATTTCTCAAAGCAGGTGGATCGAAGTATCCAGTTGATATCCTAAAAGATGCTGGGTTAGATATGACAAGTCCTGAGCCGTATAATGCTGTTATTGACCGCATGAATGTCGTGATGAATGAAATTGAAGCCATTCTGCAAAAGAGGGACAAATAGCTAAAAAGTGCCAGGTATTCTGGCACTTATTTATTTGAGTTTAGAAAATATCAAGCTTGGCTTGCAGCCAACGCCTGATCAATATCAGCGATAATGTCATCGATATGTTCAATACCCACTGATATCCGCACCATCTCTTCACTTACACCCGCTGATGCAAGTTCTTCAGGATTTAGCTGGCGGTGCGTGGTGCTCGCCGGATGACAGGCAAGGGATTTGGCATCACC
>JBCDMA010000387.1:0-3126 GCA_038744645.1 Pseudomonadota bacterium
ATTTATCGTGGAGACGATAGACTTTTCCACTGGAGAGAAGACTTCTAGTTAGGCGTCAACAAAGCCAATAATGCCAACCCTAGTTCAAACTAGATTGGCATTATTTTTGTTATATGACGGAAGCGATTGCCTGTGCAAGCCGCTCTACATTCTGCTGGTTAATACCGGCAATATTAATGCGACTGGAGTCGACAAAATACACGCTTTTCTCGGCTCTGACTTTTCGCACTTGTTCAGGAGCAATGCAAAGATAAGAGAACATGCCTTTTTGTCGATTGATAAATTCAAAGTCGCGATCAGAGTGTTCAGACAGGTTATCAACTAGTAGCTTTCTCAATCCAATCATGCGAAGACGCATTTCATCGACTTCGGTTTTCCATTTCGCATAGAGCGCAGTATCGTTGAGAATGATATCAACAAGCGCACCGCCGTACGAAGGCGGCATAGAGTAAATGCCGCGAGCAACCGATTGGATTTGCGACTGTGCAACGGCTTTAGTTTTGCTTTCTTTGCAAACAATGGCAGCTAATCCTACTCGCTCTCTATATAGGCCAAAATTCTTACTACAGGATGCTGCTACGATCATTTCATCGACGGTTTCTGACAGCAGTCTAATGCCGTAAGCATCTGCTTCAAGACCGTCACCAAACCCTTGATATGCAGTATCGACAAAAGGCAGAAAGCCGTTTGTTTGTGCCAATTCAGCAATGGCTTGCCATTGTTCTTTGCTGAGATCCGCGCCGGTTGGGTTGTGACAACACCCGTGCAACAAGACTACGTCACCTTGTTTCACGTCTTTCAACGTGGACATCATTTCATCAAATTTTATCCCGGCTTTTTCTTTGTCGAAATAAGGGTAAGGCTTTAGAGTTAATCCGGCATCGCCAAGCAGCGGGATGTGGTTAGCCCAAGTGGGATCAGACACCCATACCGTGGTGTCTTTATTCACGCGCATTAACAATTCAGCGAGGATCCGAAGTGCACCACAACCGCCAGGTGCTTGCACAGCGGCGACACGACTGTCGCTAAGTACTGCGGCATTTTCACCGAAAATCAATTGAAGCATGGCGTCGATGAATCCCTGATGACCTTGTGGCGTGATATAGACTTTTGATTGTTCTTTGCCGTCTAAGATATTCATCGCATCTCGCACAGATGCAAGGATTGGCGTTACGCCGTGCTCATCTTTATAAACGCCTACACCTAAATCAATTTTATTCGGATTGGTATCTTCACGAAATGCAGCGGAAAGTCCAAGAATGGGATCGGGTGCGAGGGCGGGCAAAGTTTCAAACACGAGGGGTTCCTATTAAGTTAGCAAATGCAGATGCGCGCAATTATGCACCAAGTTAACGCATATTCGAACCTTTAATTTACGCTCAAATCACTTCAGCTTGGGTGTCTTGTATTGCAAATGTATGTTCAACCCGATTAATTTCATCTGACGTCGCATTAAACGTGCGTTCTTGCCAATACACATGTTGTTGATTATTGATTAATAACAACGTACTAGAGCGCGTGCCATACTCAGGAGATTGAATAAAAATAGAAGATAGCTTCTTTTCCCATTCGATGGGCACGCCGGTTTTAGGCAATAATTCATCTTGTGCGGGTTGTTTGTTTTTTAGCAATGAAAACAGCTGATCAAAGTCGATCGGTCGGTCTTGTTGGCAGTACTTAGCAAGTTCAGCTTTGCCAGCATCCAATTTTGGCCAAGGCGTGTTTAGCATCGCATTACTCAGACCATATACACCCGGCGTTAAGCGCTGTAAGTCGTCTTCGAAATTGTTGTAAACCGACAGTTCAGTAAGCTGTCCAAACAATAAGTTGTATCCATTGTAGCGCTGTCTGGAAGATTTGATTTGTTGGTGATAATTCTGCGGCAATGGTTGGTGGTCTAGAAAATCAGTCACTAAACCGCCTCTACTGATCGCGTTTTCCACTTCGCGACCCGGGGCTCTTATATTAGTAATGGCGGCGATATGGCCAAACTTATTAATGCCCATCCAGGTGCCATTGGCGAGTTCATCTTTGCCTGCCAAAATGTGTGATGCGCTTTCCCAAACGTGAGAGGCTAGTGTTGGACGTTGGTGAAATTCGTCCCGATTTGCTGCGATGATGAGGGGATAGTCTTTATGCTGCTCGATGGCTATAAATAAAATACACATGTAATTCTAACGATTTTCAATAACATATAATATATGACTGCTATACAACACATTGTAACTGAGCTAACATCCGCTAGCAAAATTAACTACGAAGATAAACAGACACGAACACTGGTAAGTATGAGGACCGTTTGAAGTGAAAAAATATTCCCCGCAGACGCGTCACGTTCACGCTGACCGTTTTATCAACGCGCCGGAACAGGGGGGAGTCCATCAATCAACATCTAATTCTGTGTTGTTTGATTTTGAAAAAGTCGAAGACCTTGAATCCGTGTTTCAAGGAAAAATACCTGGGCATGTCTATTCCCGATCGTCCTCCCCAAGCATCGTAGGATTGCAACACATTTTATGCGACATGGAAGCCGGTATTGCGTCGACATGTTTCGCAACAGGCATGGCCGCAATCAGTGCAGTGTTCTTCAGTTTATTGAAACAAGGCGACCATGTTTTGGTCAGTCACTACTTATTTGGCAATACCCGCAGTTTTACAGACGCGTTAGCCGATTTTGGTATCGATGTGACCTATGTGGATACTACTGATGCCAAGCAAGTAGAAGATGCAATAACACCACAAACGCGGCTGCTTTTTTGTGAATCAATCGCAAATCCTGGCACACAAGTGGCTGACTTAGTGTCTATTGGTCGCCTCTGTAGCGAAAAACAAATACTGTTTGTCTTAGATAACACTATGACACCGTCTGTTATGCTCGACAGCAAAGCAGTCAATGCACACTTGATTATTACTTCACTCACCAAATACATCGCTGGTCATGGCAATGTTTTAGGTGGCGTAGTCACCGATTTAGGTACCTTTGATTGGTGCACTTTTCCCAACATCAAACCTAAATATCAAGTCAGCGATGTTACGCTTTGGGGAATGACGCAACTTCGCAAAAAAGGGTTAAGAGACATCGGTGGGACGCTGGCACCAGCGTCTGCTCATCCGATATCGATTGGG
>JBCDMA010000388.1:0-3121 GCA_038744645.1 Pseudomonadota bacterium
CGGTGCTGGTGGTATGGGCGGCCTAGGTGGAATGGGTGGTTTCCCACCCAAAAGGTAATGGCTGATGTAGCGCTAAAGCGAGTGTAGACCATGCGTTTTTTTAAATGGTTTGGTTTCTTTTGGTGCAGTGTTCTATGGTCAGATACGCTTTATCTACTGCTCATCTCCTCCCATATAAACATCCTTTATTCTAGTAAAAGGTGATCCCACATTCTCTCGTGAGCACGCATGTTTTCAAGGATTTCATCTGTTACATCAGGGAGCTTTTGCAAGTCGATTGGGATCGTATTCCAAATGCGTTTATACAATATCGTACATACCGCCGCGACCATGGCGTTTGCTTTTAGTAAATTGGGTTTTGATGTGTCTTCCAATAATGCTTCAAGTTTATTGAGCTTATAACGGAAGGCAGCAACCTCGTGTTTTTCTACATTGCTTGTGACGGAAAATGCGCGCTTTATTTCTGCAAAGTACGGGTGAGCGTCTGGGATGTCGGACTGTGTGCTTACTGCAAGTTGACCTAAACCATTTGCGCTGCTCGTGATATCAAATATTTGCCTGTGCACTTGCTGGTATAACTCCTCGTAAAGTACAAGTCGAGGATCAACTATTTTCTCATCATGCATAAAGTAAATACCCTATTACAGCAAGTTGAAGCGTATTGATGATGACAGTTGCTCTGTGGAACAGGGCAAACCTCTTCTTATTTCCGCTATCTGTCGAATCATTTGCACGCCGCATCAAATATTGCCTTGAGAACACAAATCCGATAAAGCAGATACCCAGAGCGATGCTTGCGTGAATAAAACCAATAATGAAGCCAAACATAGTCGCAAGCAAAGTCAGGACGCCAAAGTATACGTAATACCATGGGAAAAATGCTCTTATGAACGCTCTGGCGATGTGCATTTCCAACTTTATAAACAACAGCGGCGCAAACAAGACTTGAAAGGCAATCATTCCACCGAAAATCAGTGCAAGTGCGAATTCGTAAAATATAATTATCATCGCAAGCCATATTGTTATTTTTATTATTATACTGTTTGTACTGAAAAGTTGGGAGATTCGCCTAATTTTTTACGCGTTTTTGCTGTCAACCTGCGTAGCTTGGTTTCAATATATCTAAATAAAAGAATCTATCGTTGATGTGTCTGCAATTCAGTTGAAAGCCTCATACTTGGTAAACCCGCTATAATCCTTGCATTCATATTGATTCTGCGTATAATTCGCGCACCTTTTTTTCATGCGTGAAAGGAAGGTATGTTAACGGTAACGCTACAACGAGTTTGAGGCATATATGGTTACTATTCGTTTACAGCGTGGCGGTGCTAAAAAGCGCCCATTTTATCAAGTAGTTGTGGCTGACAGCCGCCGAGCACGCAATGGCAAGTTCATTGAAAACATCGGCTTCTTCAATCCAACCGCTCAAGGTCAAGCTGAAAAGCTTCGCATCGACCTAGAACGTGTTGAATATTGGGTGAGCAAAGGTGCTGGGTTATCAGACCGCGTATCTCGCTTGGTAAAGGATGCAAAAGCGGCTGCGTAATTAATTTAATTATCTAAATTAACAAAATTCGGTCGGTTAGAGAGTAGAGATGAGTTCTGCGTCAGACAATTTGGTCGTTGGCAAAATCGGTGCCCCTTATGGGGTCAAAGGTTGGGTCAAGATCAATAGCTTTACTCAGCATCCACAAGATATATTTGATTATTTACCTTGGCAACTGGGTAATGATCAATCGATAGAAGTTGACCAATGGCGTATCCAAAACAAAGGATTAGTGGCAAAGATCATCGGCATTGATGACCGTAATCAGGCGGATTTAATTAAGAATCAAGAGATTATGGTGGCAGCAGAAAGTCTGCCCGAGTTAGAAGATGATTTTTACTGGAAAGACATCATCGGTATGCAGGTACAAACCACGCAAGGCTATGCCCTCGGTATGGTTAAGCAAATGTTTGAAACAGGTGCGAACGATGTCATGGTCGTAAGAGCAAACGTCAACGATACTTTTGCTCAAAAAGAACGGCTTATTCCTTTCGTTTATGACGAAGTAGTTATAAACGTTGATTCAGCCACTAAAACGGTCATCGTTGATTGGGATCCAGCGTTCTAATGACAGATAAACATCGGTTTATTGTTATTAGCCTGTTTCCAGAGATGTTTACGAGCTTCACGGAACAAGGTGTTGTTGGTAGAGCAATAAAATCGGGATTGATTGATGTATCAATAATCAACCCCAGAGATTTTACTCATGATAAACATCGCACAGTTGACGATCGCCCTTATGGTGGTGGTCCGGGTATGCTAATGAAGGTGCAACCTCTAGTTGACGCAATTATTGCAGCAAAAAAAAAGCTGCAAGACTCTGCCAATGGTCTATCTAAGGTGGTGTATTTGTCACCACAGGGCAGACCGCTCAATGCGAGTGGCGTGCAAGAACTGAATCGAAATACTGATTTAATTCTGATAGCAGGACGCTATGAAGGCATTGATGAACGCGTAATTGATACACTTGTCGACGAAGAATGGTCGATAGGGGATTACGTGCTCAGTGGCGGTGAGTTACCAGCAATGGTAGTGATCGATGCTGTCGCCAGGTTGGTTCCTGGTGTATTGGGGCATGAAGACTCAGCGAATGAAGACTCTTTTTCAAATGGGTTGTTGGATTGTCCGCATTACACGAGGCCTGAAGAATACGAAGGCCGTAAGGTACCACCTGTATTGTTAAGTGGAGATCACGAAAAAATTAGACAGTGGCGATTGGAACAGTCTGTGAAACGCACACTAGACCGTCGCCCTGAAATGTTAAATGACCTAGCTCTGACTGAGGAGCAGCAGGCAATTGTCGATAAATTCCGACAAGCCAATTAGGCAAGCCTGATGCAGCAAGATGACAGTTTATCTAGGAAGTGAGGAATAATGAGTAAAGTCAATCAAGACATTATTAAAAAGATTGAACAAGCACAGCTTAAAACTGATTTACCGGAGTTTGGACCGGGAGACACAGTGGTTGTGCGTGTTAAAGTAAAAGAAGGTGACAAAGAGCGCCTACAGGCCTATGAAGGCGTTGTAATCGCTAAGCGTAACCGTGGTTTACATTCTTCTTTCACTGTTCGTAAA
>JBCDMA010000389.1:0-3117 GCA_038744645.1 Pseudomonadota bacterium
CTGCAGCATTTCCAAAATTTCATCAGCGGTTGCGCGATCGAGATCACCCGTTGGTTCGTCGCACAATAGTAGTTTTGGATCGGAAACCACTGCACGCGCAATGGCGACGCGCTGTTGCTGACCCCCTGACATTTCAGCAGGCATGTGTTTGGCTCTATCGTCCAAACCGACCAATTTAAGGGCGGTTTCTACCCTAGCGTCGCGATCTTTGCCAGTTAAATGTGTGAGCAAGAGCGGTAATTCCACATTGCGCGCGGCATTGAGCATTGGCATTAGATTGTAAAACTGAAAAATGAAACCCACATTATTGGCTCGCCATCTGGCGAGTTCGCCTTCGTTAAGCGCATCAATGCGTTCACCATCAAACGCAATTTCGCCAGATGTTGGCTGGTCAACACCGCCTAAGAGGTTGAGTAAGGTTGTTTTTCCCGAGCCAGAAGGCCCCATGATGGCCACAAAATCACCTTTATTTATGGTCATATTGAGGTCGTCGAAAATTGTGATGGTTTCCTTTCCCTTTTGAAAGCGCTTGGATATTGAACGTAGTTCAAACAATGCGTCTTGTTGCGTCACGATTATCTCCTTTTTTACACCTTCAAAAAGGCGACTTTAACGCCCATATCAGGTAATACACGTGCGTCCTTTGTGTCGATGCTTATGCGTACTTTTACCGTTGCCTTTGCGCGATCTGCAGCTGGAATGATGGCTATGACTGAAGCCGGAATATCCCACTCAGGGTAGGCGTCCAGATTCGCGCGCACTCTTTGACCCGGGTTAACACGACCAATAAAAGCTTCATTGACGTCTACTTCAATTTCCAATGAACCCATATCAACAATGGTGCAAATTCCTGTTCTTGTAAAGCCGCCGCCCGCAGACGCAGGTGAAACGATTTCGCCTGGCTGCGCGTTCTTCACAGTCACCACACCGGCAAACGGCGCGCGAATGGTATGGTCTTCCAGCCTTTCTCGCTGACGTGTTATATCTAACTGGGCGACGGTGATATCTGCTTCAGCACTTGCAAGATTTGCCGTGAGCTTCTCGACACTTGCTAGAGCACCAGATTTTTCAGCTTCGCTTGAGAATGCATTGTCTAGTATACGTTTTTGATTGCGTATCGCCTCCGCTAGGTTGGCTTGCACACTGTCTCGTCGTGCGCTGAGCACTGCAATTTGTGCTTCGGCTAGCCTCAAATTGACGTTGGCTAGCGCATCGTCGAGGCGGGCTAATACTTGTCCTTGTTCGACTTGCATGCCTTCCTCCACATTGACTTCCGTTATTAATCCTGTCAGTTCTGCAGACACTGTCGCCATCCGCCGAGCAGTGATGAACCCTGAGCCATTTAACACGGCGCTGTTCTCTTCAATCTCTGGTGTCGGAGTGATGAGGTCATTTGAATCAGAGGACGTTGACTCAACTACTGATGCTGGCGTGACAGGCGATTCTTCTCGAATAATCACGGTTTCCTCAATACGGAAAAAATTCAAGACAACATAAGCGGTTATTGCAATACAGATGACAGCTGTTAGCACCAAGTGCCACCAACGTAAACCTGAAGGTTCAGGGCGTGTACGATCTATTTTCAATTGATTCAGTAATTCGCTTTTTTCTGTCACGTTGGCTCTTTAGCTTTTTCGGTGTGATATTGTTGTTTTTCCACTTAAAAAATAGCAGTCAGGGGGTGTGCTTTCAATGTTATTTGCGCGCTCTAGAACAAGTTGATTTTTGTTGAGGGTAAGGGCGGTGATTGCGTAAAAACAATCTATGAAAGTTGCATAAAGAGCTGGAATAAATAGCTGACCGTGCTAACTGCATGTAATATAATCACGAAAAAATTAATAATAACGAAATACTACAGTTGCAATATGTCAAATATCGTTCAAATCAGGAAAGTTAACAAGTGATTATAGGGAATAAGTTATTGAAGTTACGCTATTTTTCCTTAATTATCGCTTGTGCATTGGTCGCGTCATGCAATGCAATCGATACCGCACTTTATCAGGAACAAACGCTCAATTCGCTGGCGGAGAGTGAAAAACGCATCATAGAACGCCTTGAGGAATTACAATGTCAACCCACAGAGGATAATACCGAAAGCATTGCTACACTTCAGGAAGAAGTGAATTTTCTTAAAACGCAAGTTGCCGAAAGCAAACGAATGTTGGCCGCGTATATTAGTAGCAGAGAAGTGGTGCCTGAGATACCCGAGCAGCAGACCACACCTATCATAGTGACCAATTCCGGTGACTATGTGTTGGGTGCGCTGGAACGCGTGACGATCGAAGCGATTAAACAAAGCTTTGACGCACGCGTGGATACAGGTGCAGAAACGTCATCGATTAATGCGATGGATATCGAGTTTTTTGAGAGAAACGGCGATGACTGGGTCAGGTTTCACGTCATTGACGCTGCGCAAGAGGCGTCTGAAGAAAATTGGGTAGAAGCGCCCGTTGTGCGATTTGTGAATATTCGCCAAGCATCAAATGATAAGCCAGAGCGTCGCGCTGTCGTAAAGCTGTGGACGCGACTTGGCAATATGCGAGAACAAAATGAATTTTCATTAGCTGACCGTTCGCAAATGTCCCATCCCGTGTTGCTTGGCCGAGAATTCATTCGGGACGTTGCGGTAGTGGATGTAAGCAAAGAGTTTTTGCAATCTGAGCGAGAATAAAATAAAACAAAGGACGTTTAAATGGTTTCTAAAGCGCCATTCTTTGTGGCAGTAATCATTCTGATTATTATTGGCATAGCGATGAGTATCACTCGCCATGAAACGTATGGCGTGCCTTGGATACCAGGTGAAACCCGACAAATTTGGGATATCGAAGCCCGCATTGAATTCACCGCGAGAGGGGGCGAGGTGAAAGCTTCTTTAGCTGCACCGAAGACCCAATCGGGATTCACATTAATCAACGAATCCGCGTCTTCACCAGGATACGGTGTTTCTTATGTTGAAAACGGTAATCAACGACGCGTTGAGTGGACGATTAGAGAAGCGGAAGGCTCCCAAACGATTTACTATCGCACGCAGTTCTTAGTTGATGATAATGCAAAAGGAGATTCAACACCGCCCAATCGCTCCTTGGAACAACCGACTTTACCCGGTCCAGAGGTCGC
>JBCDMA010000390.1:0-3114 GCA_038744645.1 Pseudomonadota bacterium
TAGCACAATTTATATTCATGGAGGCTGGTGCTGGTGTTCCTGAACACACGCATAAAGGTAATGAAATAACGTTAGTGCTGGATGGAGAATTCTGTGATGGATTATCAGTCTACAAAAACGGCGACCTAACGTTTATGAACGGCAAACATAAACACTCACCCAGGGTAGAGACTGACGAGGGTTGTCTTGTATTTTCGATCATTGATCAGCCGCTTCAATTCACCAGTAATTGGGCACGGATAATCAATCCTCTGAGCACGCTATTTTTTCGTGCTAATACTGACAGATAGTTCTTTTCTAATAAAACGCCGATCCATAAATGTAAACCAAGTTCTCTTAGCAGTTCAGTCAATCTACATTATTGAACCAAGTCGCTTTGAGGATAGTTGAGTCGCAGCGTAGCAAGACTGTTTTGTCTTAGTTGTTCTAGACCGATTTTTTCATAACTTTCGACCATTATCTCCAGTGCTTGCTGCGTGTGAGCTGTATCTCCGTAATATTCAATAATATGACGACCTCTATTTGCAGCTGCAACCCATGCCTCTCTTCGCATGTAAAATTTTGCAACAGCAATTTCGTACCTAGCAAGCCTGTCTTTTATTGCTACCATTCGCTGCTTTGCATCGGCCGCATACTTTGATTCTGGGTGCCTTTCAAGCAGTCTTCTGAAATCTTCAAAAGCTTCTTTTGTTGCTGCAGGATCTCTATCTGCTCTGTCGATATTGAAAAAGCTTTGCAGGAAGTTTTTTTCTCGGCCCATGTTCGTCAGCCCTCGCATGAACATCGCGTAATCAACATCAGAGTGGTTTGGATTTAATCTGACAAATCTATCAATCGTTGCTAGTGCTTGTTCATTGTCACCAGACTTGTAATAAGAATAAATCAAATCCAACTGTACTTGGTCAGATAGCTCGCCGAAAGGATATTGTGCATCAATCGCACTGAGCGTTTGTGCGGCTGCACTAAAATTGCCAATTTCCATATTCTTTTTTGCTTGCTGATACAGCGCGTTCGCACCTTGATTTGCAACCAGATCTCGTTGAGCATCTTCTGAGCTGCTGCATGCAGTAATACCCAATGCAGATATCAAGGCAAGGGCGATAAACCGTTTTTTCATTTTTTGATACTACTCATTTATTTCCACTTCTCATTGGTGAATAGTTTACACCATTAAAATTCACCTAAACAGACCTCAGAGGGGTCTGATATAATCGTACCTAAGTTCATATGTATGTCTTCAGATGAAAACACCACAAAATATCATTGAGTTGCAAGGTGAAATACCACACCACTCATTCAATAAGAGACTAGACCAAAGCTTGGCAGAAATGTTCCCTGATTTTTCTCGAACTAAGATAAAACAGTGGATTGAACAAGGTGATGTATTGCTGAATGGTCAAAAAAATATCCTCCCAAAATCAAAAGTTCAAGGAGGGGAGACCGTCGTTGTAGCGACTCACCAAGTGATTGAAGTGACTGACCAGGCACAATCAATGCCATTGGACATAACTTTTGAAGATGAGCACATTATCGTTGTTAATAAGCCCGCGGGACTGGTTGTTCACCCTGGCGCGGGGAACAAAGATAATACGCTATTGAACGCGTTGTTATCTCATTACCCCGAAATAGAAAAGGTTCCTCGCGCGGGTATTGTTCATCGTTTAGATAAAGAGACAACGGGTCTCATGGTCGTTGCTAAAACTATTCAAGCACAAGCGAGTCTGGTCGATCAGTTACAACAAAGAAACATGGGACGAGAATATGAGGCGATTGTTTGCGGCCAACTCATTGCAGGTGGTTCGATCGATCAGCCCATAGGGCGTCACCCATCGAAACGAACATTAATGGCTGTGCGATATAATGGCAAAGCGGCGGTCACACACTATAGAATAATAGAGAAATTCCGAGCGCACACGCATTTGCGTGTGAAATTGGAAAGTGGAAGAACCCATCAAATTCGCGTGCATATGTCGCATATCAAGCATCCATTGGTTGGTGATTCTCAATACGGTGGAAGACCACAATTTCCTAAGAAAGCATCACAACCGTTCCTAGATACATTGCGAATGTTCAAGCGCCAGGCGTTACATGCAGCAGAATTAACGTTGTCCCATCCATCTACTAAAACACGCATGAGCTGGCAGTCTGAGCTACCTCATGATTTTACTGAATTGGTTGCTATGTTACGCCAAGACACACTTGAAAATCAGGACGATGTCTATTGACAAAGTTATTAGTTGATACCCGTATTGGATACTCCAACGTTGTATGTGGTTCATCAATGCGAAGTGGAGGGGCCAGTAGGGCGCAATACTGTGGTCTAAATCTCGGCAGTCATGTGGGCGACAGAATTAGTAACGTCACCTTCAATCGAGCGCTTTTTTTCAAATGTCTCGAACAGCGATTCGGCAAGCTTCAACCCCCTATCTATCTGAATCAACGACATTCAAATCATATAAAGAGATACGAAGATATTTTGTCAAATACTGAGGTTTTGGATGCCATCTGGACAGACAATTCGTTTACACCTCTGGTAATTATGACAGCTGATTGCTTACCAATTCTATTAACCGACGGGGAAAGAATTTGCGCCGTTCACGCGGGATGGCGGGGGTTAACTGGTGATCTACTGGAGAAGTCCGTTTCAGTTTTTTCCAATCCAGACAGAGTCAACGCGTCGATTGGACCTTACATTCATCAACCAAATTATGAAGTTGGATTTGAAGTAACCGAACATTTTAGCGCTATACCTGACGCTATTAAATTCACAGATATGGATCAAAAAGCCTTATTGGATCTTGGCGTTATCGCAAAGACAAAACTGGCCGAATGCGGAGTGACGAAAGTTATAGATATGGGTATTTGCACCTATTCCGACCACCGTTTTTATTCTCATAGAAGAGCCTCCCACCAAGGCTTAACTGACACCGGTAGAATGGTGTCCTTTATAATTAAACTAGAAAATAAATGAGGTTTGGCTTGAAATGACCCCCTTACGCACCCATTTCTACATTATCTAAATCACGGAGTCGGTATCATGCGGTTGGATAAATTTACAAACAAATTTCAAATCGCCATTTCAGACGCACAGTCGTTAGCGTTAGGCAGAGACCA
>JBCDMA010000391.1:0-3101 GCA_038744645.1 Pseudomonadota bacterium
CCGGTCCCTGCAGTTCCCGAAATAAAGATAGAGAAAATAATCAATGACATGATCGCAGTTGCGGACAAGGTAGCCAGAAGCAACATCTGACGCGGCGATGCTTTCATTAGGGATCTGTTTGGCTGCCGCTAACAACGGCGCTTTTGGCAAGCTCTTGCGGATGGCGTTGTTATCGCCATGCGTTATACACAACTGAAACAACTCGTCTTTTGTCAAACAACGAAGCAGTAACGATGCATCATTTTGTGTAGGCAGCTTGAGCCAAGCGCGTTTAATCAGCTTGAATATTAATTCATCAATATCATTCAGCTCTTTAAAGATTAAGCTGGCTGACTTGATGGCAGATTGTTTACGATTAATGCACCTGACTAACAACGCCTGTTCTGGCATAGGTGCTTTTTCAAATTCAGATATAAAAGCGGAATGCATTGGATGAAGCAAATGAGCGCATTGCGCTTTAATAAACGATAAAAACTCAATGAAATGATCGTGATAGTAAAACGTTGGGAGTTCTTTCATCTACTCAGCGATAGTTAATCCAATGCTTATTTCTAGGTCTGCCACAAACAAACGCGCCGTGTTTAGTCTTTTCCAAAGCGTTTGATTTGCCGATTACAGGCTTCATAAAACGTCGATAAGGTAACGATTAATACTGGTTTAATATACAGTATATGTCAACTAACGCATTACAATTATTTTCTGCTTGCTGACCCATTGAAAAAACGATTGCAGCTGTTCGTCTGCCCGCAAGGATTCGAGTGTGTTGAGGTGTTTTGCCAAGTGCATTTCGTCATACATTTTATGGATGCCATCATGGCATTGACGGCAAATGTATATCCCTTTGATCAGCCTACTCTTGTCCACTTTTTTTCTGAAAAATGTTCGACGATGCATTTTTTTCGGAATCAGATGATGAAACGTCAAACGATGATAGCGATTGCACGTGGGGCACGTTCCTTGGGTGACGCGTTTACTCATTGTGTGCCTTTGAATCACTTTGTTTGCGTAGTTTGAATTTAATTGCTATGAACTCTCTAGGATAAATAACAATAAAACGATTGAACGGATCTACACAACCAATGGTATAGGTAACCAAGCGCGTATTAATAGCAAAGATGATTAACAAGAGAAGATAAATGATTCAAAAGACACTGGTGCTAGTTATAGTTGCCACATTCCTTGGCGCATGTACACAATTACAACCTCAATCTGACATTGAAGAAGCAGTCGAGCAAGCCGCGGAAACTGAGTTGCAGCAAAGCTTAGAAATTGCGCCTTTGTGGTTGGAAGAAGTGGAGGGTGAGCAGGCTTTAAACAAAGTATCGCAATGGAATCAATCTTCATTAAATACGCTGCAAAGCGACCCGCGTTTTGATGCCTTTCAAACACAAGCATTGGAAATTGTAAATGCGACGGACAAAATCGCATACGGCACGTATCGTGGCGGCTATGTATACAATTTTTGGCAGGACGAAACGCATGTTAGGGGGATCTTACGTCGCACAAGCCTGCAGAGTTATATGAGCGATAATACTGAATGGGATGTGCTTCTGGATATTGATGCCCTCGCGGAGAGCGAAGATGCCAACTGGGTGTACAAAGGATCTTCCTGTCTGGAACCTGACTACACGCGGTGTTTATTATCGTTGTCCAATGGCGGTAAAGATGCAGTGGAAATGAGAGAGTGGGATCACAATGAGAAATCATTTGTTGAAGATGGATTCTTCATCCCTGAAGCAAAAGGCGGCGCTTCTTGGATAGATGAAAACACCATCATTGTAGGTACTGATTTTGGTGAAGGTACGCTAACAGAAAGCGGTTATCCGTTCATCTCAAAAATCCTATCTAGAGGACAACAACTCGACGCGGCAAAACAAATATTCACAGGCGAAGTTACCGATGTCGCCGCCGGTGCGTTTCAGTTAAAAGTTGGCGAAGATCAATATGAACAGTTTGGGTATCGCGCTGAAACCTTTTACGAATACTCCTATTTTTGGTTGCCAAACGATACCGAAGAAGTGCTCCTGCCTATTCCGCGAAAAAGCAGCCCGTTAGGGGTCTTCAAGAAACAACTTTTAGTACGACTCAATGAAGATTGGCAAGTTGGCGATGACACATTTAAGACTGGCGCCTTGGTGTCAATGGACCTCGATGCTTGGAAAAGTAACCCTGATAACATTCAAGTTGACACCGTCTATGAACCATCCACACGCGCAACTGTGCAATCTATCAGCATTACTAAATCCAGAGTTTTGGTTACTGTATTGGAAAATGTGGTTGGCAAAATCTACGCGTTTGATTTGGCAAGCGAAGGCTGGACCAGTTATCTCCTAGACCTCCCAGAAAATGGCACAGTATCTGTGACTTCTGCCAATGACACGACAGATTTCATATTGGTCAACCAAGAAACCTTTACATCACCAGATGCGTTGTTGTATGTCGATGTCGTTGAAAACACGTCACGAATTGCCAAATCTTCGCCTGAGCGTTTTGATTCATCGAATGTAACCGTGCAGCAGCTGTCGACAACATCGAAAGATGGCACAGAAATCCCCTATTTCATTGTGCATAAAAAGGACCTCGAATTTGATGGCACAAATCCTACGTTGCAGTACGCGTACGGCGGTTTTCAAGTCTCGATGACACCTAGATACTCGGCGATAACTGGAAAGCTTTGGTTGGAGAACGGCGGTGTATATGTGCTTGCTAATATTCGTGGCGGCGGAGAATTCGGCCCTTTGTGGCATCAAGCTGGATTGAAGACAAACCGACAGGTGATATTTGATGACATGATCGCTGTGTCAGAGGACTTGATTGCAAGAAAAATCACGTCACCTGAAAAGCTCGGCATCATGGGCGGCTCAAATGGCGGTCTTTTGATGGGCGTGATGTATACGCAGCGACCCGACTTATACAATGCAGTCGTTTGCCAAGTGCCGCTGCTTGATATGTTGCGCTATCATACACTGCTGGCAGGAGCAAGCTGGGTAGGTGAATACGGATCACCAGATATTCCAGAAGAAAGAGCATTTTTAGAATCAATTTCGCCCGTTCATAACGTTAAACAAAACACTCTGTATCCCAATATCTTTTTTGTCACA
>JBCDMA010000392.1:0-3085 GCA_038744645.1 Pseudomonadota bacterium
GGCTTACCAAACAGACAGTATTTCTGGCAAACGTTAGAGCACAAAATCAGACGACAAGATCCGCTTTATTTGCTGTATCTAGACGTTCAGCACTTTAAACGTATCAATGAACTCTATGGCCACAGTGCCGGCGATCATATTTTAATCCAGGCCGCAAAACGGATAAAAGACTTCACTGCAGAGCAGGACTTTGTTGCGCGCATTGGCGCGGATGAATTTGCCATCATTCGCTTGTGTAATAATAGCAACGACGAAAAATACAATAAGCAAAGCTGTGAAAAATTTGCCGATGCGTTGTTAAATGCCTTTATCCAACCGCTGTATACCAATAAGCAACAAGGTTGCACTTTGGCCATTAACATCGGTATTGCACATTATCCCAATCATGCATTGCAGGCGGAATCCCTGGTTAAAAATGCGGACATCGCGCTTGGTGAAGCGCGATTGCCTGAGAATCCGTCACGAAAATTTTTCTCATCTGCGTTACAAAAAAATGTAGAAGAAAAACTCGAGTTAGAAACACAGTTGCGAAAGGCTATTACGGACGGCAATTTTGATATTTATCTGCAGCCCATCCTGGATTTAAACACTGAATCAGTGGTCAAAGCAGAAGCATTGTTACGATGGCAAGTGCGCGATGAAGTGTTTGTATCGCCAGACGTGTTTATTCCGTTAGCAGAGAGAACAGGTCTTATTGTGCCGTTAGGCAAATGGGTAATTCGTCAAGTGTGTGAGCTGCTGGCTGATTTTAGGAAAAGCAATTTAAACATAAAGTTGTCGATAAATTTGTCGCCCAAGCAAGTGACCGATCGCTACTTGTTTGACTTTATCAGCTCTACAGTTAAACAACTTGGCGTTGATGCAAAGAAACTTGAGCTAGAACTCACAGAGAGTGTATTGCTGGAGGATTACGATAAGGCGACCCATTTGCTTTCGGAGTTTCGCAAAATGGGCGTCACAATTGCAATCGATGATTTTGGCACGGGCTATAGTTCGTTGTCCTACCTTAAACATCTACCCATCGACCATCTCAAGATTGACCGTTCATTTGTGGTTGACCTTGATAAGGATGAAGATGACAAGGCCATTGTGTTATCGATCATTGCTATGGCCAAGCAATTACATCTCAGTGTCATCGCCGAAGGTGTGGAAAACAAGCGTCAACGCGATTTCTTAAAGCAAAATGATTGTGCATCTGCGCAGGGGTTCTTTTACAGCAAGCCCATGCCAGTAAATGAATTCTCCACTTTTATCGACGCATACAAAACCGCTTAATGCGACAATTGCCTTCAATAAAAAATACATATGGTACTCCGAAAAATCAGGCGTCTTATAAACCAATCCCAACTGTCCAGATGTAGCTGCGCATTGCGTACGTATTCAAAGCACACAAACTAGTAATTCTCAACAAGCTAGTCTATTTTTTGTACACGGTGCGATTTATCTTTCTGCTAGTGTTGAAGCATGAATGATCATGTGAAGGAGTGAGAGTATGAAGAAAATAATAATAAATAATAAAACGTACGACATAGATGTACCAGAGAGTATGCCGCTGTTGTGGTTTCTCAGGGACCGCTTAGAACTCACTGGTACCAAATTTGGTTGTGGCAAAGCGCTCTGCGGCGCGTGCACCGTGCATGTCGATGGCAGCGCTACGCGGTCTTGCGTGATCCCGATCGGCGCACTGGCAGGGCGCAGTATAACCACCATTGAAGGGCTTTCTGAAAACGCCGATCATCCACTGCAACAGGCCTGGTTGGAAGTGGGTGTGCCCCAGTGTGGATACTGCCAAGCGGGACAAATAATGAACGCCGCCAGCTTACTCGCCAACAACAAATCGCCTAGCGACGAAGAAATTGAGACAGCCATGCAAGGCAATATTTGTCGTTGCGGGACCTATCAACGAATTAAAAAAGCAATCTCCGTTGCAGCCGACACGTTTGCTAAGGAGGTATCATAATGCGCGCTGATATCGAAGGATTTCTAACATCCCAAAGAGAACGACAAGCCAAACAATTCAAGCAGTCCCAATCAGATGATCAATCAAGCAAACTTTTTTCACTAGATAGACGTCATTTCTTAAAAGTATCAGCGCTTGCGACAGGTGGCTTATTCATCGGTTTCGCCTTGCCGACGTTAGCCAAGAAAAGTGCGAATACAACGGCAATATCAAACGCATCCGAATTCAATCCCAACGCTTTTATCCATCTGCAAGAAAACGGCGATTTATTGATTTATAGCGGACGATGCGAAATGGGGCAGGGCATTAGCACGGCGCTGCCTTCAGTAGTGGCTGATGAAATGGAAGCTGATTGGTCCTATGTGCGCGTTGAGCAAGCGGAAGGAGATGAAGAGAAGTTTGGCCGCCAAGCCACAGGTGGTTCAGCAAGCATTCGCACCATGTATGAACCCATGCGAAATGCAGGTGCAGCCGCCAGAGAAATGCTAGTTGCAGCCGCTGCAAAGGTCTGGAAAACGTCGCCAGAGAATTGTTATGCCCGAAACCACTTTATTTACAATAAAGGCAATGGCAAGAAACTCATGTTTGGCGAACTGGTATCGATTGCGGCCACCATGTCAGTACCTGAAAATCCTAAGTTAAAAGCCGCTGCTGACTTTAGTTATATTGGCAAAGACCTGCCTCGACATGATGTCGGCATGGTGATTGAAGGCAAGCGTATATACGGCGTTGATACCAAAGTGCCTGGTATGCAATACGCGGCCATGGTGCATTGTCCGGTAATGGGAGGAACGCTGAAATCGCTGGATAAAACGGACGCGCTAAAAGTGGAAGGGGTTAGCGCAGTGGTTGAAATCAAACCGCTGAAATTACCTTTTGGTTCATTGGGTGGTGTAGCAGTTGTGGCAAACAATTCGTGGTCAGCACAGCAGGGAGTCGAGAAACTAAAAATCGAATGGGACCGGGGTGAGCACGGCAGCTACGACACTGATGTTTATATGAAAGAACTGATTAAGAATGTCGAAAAACCAGCGGAAAAAATCACTGAGCGAGGTGACGTCAACAGCGCATTTAAAAACGCCGCGCAAACCGTATCTGCAACCTACACGCAGGGCCATCTTGTAC
>JBCDMA010000393.1:0-3045 GCA_038744645.1 Pseudomonadota bacterium
CAGCATCTGCCAGGCGCATGATGGCGGGGCCGATAGTTTGGATCCCTTCGCGATCAAGTGTTTGCACTGTGTAACGTCGCATAAAATCAAGCAAACCAAGACTGGAGTAATTTCTTGCATAGCCGTAGGTTGGTAGTACGTGATTCGTTCCGCTAGCGTAATCGCCTGCGGATTCAGGTGAATATGCACCAACAAAAATTGAACCGGCATTTTCTAGTTTATCGAGCCACCCATCTACGTCTTCAATTTGCACGATTAAGTGTTCAGGTGCATAGGCATTGCTCACGTCAATACAAGATGACATATTCTGACAGAGTATGAATCGACTGTTATTGATGGCTTGCACAGCAATGTCTTTTCGCGACAGTTGACTAAGTTGTTCATCCACTTCTCTTTGAACAGCTTCAATTATGTCTAGGTTGTCACTTATCAGTATTGTTTGCGAATCAGTACCGTGTTCCGCTTGTGAGAGTAAGTCAGCAGCGACAAATGCAGGATTTGCAGTTGCATCTGCAATAACAAGCACTTCTGAAGGCCCGGCAGGCATGTCAATGGCCGCACCGTTAACATCCTGGCTCACCTGCTGTTTAGCCTCGGTAACATAGCTGTTACCTGGACCAAATATCTTATCTACCTTTGGAACGGACGCAGTGCCATAGGCCATCGCCGCTATGGCTTGTGCACCGCCTACCTTGTAGATGTGTTTGATGCCGCATTTGGTTGCCGCATAGAGTATTTCAGGTGCTAAGGTACCGTCTTTATTTGCAGGAGAGCACATGATGGGTAAATCACACCCAGCGACCTGTGCACAGGTACCTAGCATTAATACTGTTGATGGCAATGGCGCGGTTCCACCGGGTATATAGAGTCCCACGCGTTTTATCGCTGCGTGCTTTTGTTCGCAAATAACACCTGGCTTGGTTGTTAGTTTTATATCGTTGGGGCGTTGTGCATAATGAAACTTGTATATATTGTCATAAGCCAGATCAATGGCCGACTTTGTCTCATCTGCTACAGCATCTATACCACGTTTGATTTCATCTTCTGTCAGCTGAATTTTTTGTAGCGCAATGAAGTCAAACTGTTCAGCCAATGCATAAAGTGCATCGTCGTTTTCTTTTATGACGCGTTGGACAATGTTTTTAACGCTGTTGGTGAGTGTTTCGTTGTCTTTGATGGCGGGTCGAGATAATGCATCTATTTTTTCAGATGCTGTGAGTTCTGCCCAGGTTATGATCGTTGGCATATGCTTCTTCTATCCCATCATTTTTTCTATCGGCATGACTAAGATTGAACTGCATCCCAATGCTTTGAGTTTTTCCATTGTTTCCCAAAACAAGGTTTCTGAAGACACGACGTGCACGGCAACGCGATCCTCGAGACCTGAGAGTGGAAGTACGGTTGGATTTTCAGCACCGGGAAGTAGGCTCTTGACCTGCTCTAAGTAGTCTTTTGGTGCGTGTAGCATGATGTATTTACTTTCTTTGGCGAGCATGACACCGTCAATTCTTGGTAACAGCCGACTCACGAGGGCTTGTTTTTGTTCTGTTAGTGGGTCTTGCTTTTGAATAAGTACGGCTTTTGACTTAAACACGACGTCTTTTTCACACAATCCGTTTGCTTCCAGTGTTGCGCCTGTCGAAACCAAATCACATATTGCATCAGCAACGCCTGCACGGGGCGCGACCTCTACAGAACCTGTTAACATTACGGCCTTTGCATTGACGCCTTGTTGGGCAAAATAGCGTTCGAGCAAATAGGGGTAGGTGGTTGCGACTTTTTTCCCTTCGAGTGATGTTACGCTTGAGTATGTCATTTCATTGGGCACGGCAATTGACAATCGACAGCCGCCATAATCTAGTCGTCGTAGGGTTTTAAATTCTGCATTTTTATCCGCTGAGCTACGCTCCAACATCTTTTCTTCCAGTTCATTTTCACCAATGAAGCCAAGATCCACCACACCATCCATGACTAATCCAGGGATATCATCGTCTCTAACTCTGAGTAGATCGATAGGTTCGTTGGTGCTATGGGCTATTAAAAGGCGGTCCCTTATTTGTAATTTGATACCTATTGCTTTGAGTAAAGAAATACTGTCATCACTTAACCGACCGGATTTCTGTACTGCAATTCTCAGTCTCGTGCTCTCACCCATTTTTAAATTTCCTTAGAACTCACTCTTTAAATGTTTTAAAGGACACAATAAAAAAGCCCCCGAAGGTTCCTTCCGAGGGCTTGGTGTTTATTCGCCGACTTGGAAGGAACAAATAACCCTCCAAGCACATACCTGAAAGGTTATGTGTTGTGATGATGTAACGTGTTTACGGTTGCACTCATTGGCGGCTTTTCATGTCTGCTTACAAATCTGGCGCAATAGTAACAAAGTAGAGAGTGATTTCAACTTATTTAATGCATTGTTTTGAGTCAGTAAGACTTTTGTGCTATCAACAGCAGTTACGCAATACAAGAGTAAAACAAGCGAAAGATAAAACGACTGCCATTAAAAAAGTGCAGGTGGTGCAATGCTTTTAAAGCGGCCAATTTAGAAGGAGATAGCATTTGGTAAACCCGTTTTCGACATTGAACGGAAAGTTTAAGTCAGCAATAAGAGAGAAGGCGATTGGACGCGCTAAAACGCGCATCGTTTTGGCAAAGCGTAAGCCTGAGGATTTCACTCCGGATGAGTTAGAAGTCATTGTTCAGGAAGAGGAGGCGAAGATTTATTCCTCTATCAAGGAAAAAGGATTGTTAGCTGTGCTCGCTATCCTTGGCATCAACGTGTTTGGGTAGCTAGGATGAATAAAATAATCAATATCATCTTGTCCGGCTTGTTGTGGCGAAGGTACAAATTTTTAATTGTCAGCCTGCTTGTGCTTATTGTTGCTATTGTGCTTTTTGGGCGAGTTCATGAAGATTATATTGAGTTCGCGAAGGCGTCAGAGCAAACCGAACGTTTAGGATGGTCGTTTTTCATAAAGTGGTTGGTTTGGATCCTTTGTTTTCTTGTCTTCTTTATTGCTAATAATCAGCACAACAAACGCAAAG
>JBCDMA010000394.1:0-2978 GCA_038744645.1 Pseudomonadota bacterium
CTGGAAGTGAAAACAAGGCACCATCAACGGGTGCCGCATCTGGTTCTAGCGCTAGCAGCGCAAAATAGGCTCTGATTATGATTGCTTGGTTTACTAAAAACGACGTCGCCGCAAACATTCTGCTTGTGATCATTATGCTTGCAGGCTTCTATGTAATGTCGACAAAAGTGCCCGTTGATATGTTTCCTGAAATTGAAGTACGCAGTGTTAATGTCACTATGACGCTACCGAGTGCCTCTCCACAAGAAGTTGAAGAAGGCATCACGATAAAAGTTGAAGAAGCATTACAGGATCTTGAAGGGATCCGGCAGATGACTTCAGAAAGCATGGAAGGCAGTGCGTCCATTACGGTTGAGGCTGTCGACGGCTACGATGTGCGTGATTTGCTTGAGGAAGTGAAAATTCGCGTCGATGGTATTAGTAACTTTCCGATTGAAGCTGAAAATCTTTTGATCCGCATACCGGAGCAACGACGCGAAGCAATCGGAGTTGTTCTTTATGGCGATTACGATGTCTTAACGCTCAGGCGTTTTGCAGAAAAAATCAGGGACGAGCTGGCTCAGCTTGAGTCTGTCACTCAAGCATTGGTTGAAAATACACTCCCGTTTGAGATGTCGATTGAAATCCCGGAATGGACGTTAAGACAATACGATCTGTCGCTAGAGCAGATAGCAGACGTATTGCGGCAGAACTCTAGAGATGTTTCAGCGGGAAATCTGCGCACGGAAGGTGGAGATATTTTTATACGAAGCCGCGGGCAAGCGTATCGTGCTGAAGAATTTGCAGATATCCCAATCATTACCAACCAAGATGGCAGCATGATCCGACTGGGTGATATTGCTGAAATTCGAGATGCATTTGAAGAGTCGCCGCTAAAAATGCGGTTTAACGGCGCCCCGGCAGTTGAGGTAGAAGTGTATCGATTAGGTAATGAAAGCGTCATTGAAGTTACAGACGCGGTGCGGCAATACATAGATCAAAAACGCCCCGAATTACCGCAAGGATTAAATATAGATTTCTGGCGCGATCGAAGTGAAGCGATTAAAGCCAGACTGGCTACACTGACCAAGAGTGCCTGGCAAGGTGCACTGTTAGTTATTCTAATGTTGGCGCTATTCTTGAGACCATCCGTTGCTTTTTGGGTGTGCTTGGGGATCCCTATGTGCTTTCTTGGCGCGTTTTTGTTTATGCCGATTTTCGGTATAAGTATCAACATGATGAGTTTATTTGCATTCATTCTTGTGCTCGGGATCGTGGTGGACGATGCCATAGTCACCGGCGAAAACGTGTATTCCCATTTGCAAAGCGGTGATGCGCCACTGGACGCTGCTATCAATGGAACCAAAGAAGTGGCAGTACCCGTGACTTTTGGTATTTTGACGACCGCAGCTGCGTTTTTACCGCTTGCCTTTCAAGAGGGACGGGGCGCTTGGTATGCCTCTATTACCTACGTTATTGTACCGGTCTTATTGTTCTCCTTAATCGGTTCAAAATTCATCTTGCCTGCCCACCTCAAACACGTGCGACCAACCGCCAACAAGACGTCAAGGTTTTCACAATTTCAGCAACGGATTGCAATGTCTCTAGAGAAACTCATCGAAAACATCTATCAACCAGTGTTGGCGATTGCGATGCGATGGCGTTATGCAACCTTGATGCTAATGATAGGCTGTTTCTGTGTAGTAATGGGAACGCTATTTACTGGACACACCAAGTTTATTTTCTTCCCACGTGTACAGAGTGAAATTGCAATTGCCAATGTAATCATGCCGGCAGGTACAGCCTTTGAGACAACCGACAGCATCGTTGAAGCAATGACACGTCATGCGCAAGACCTCAAAGACAAGTATAGAGACCCTGTGACTGGACAGTCAGTGATAAGTAATATTTTTTCAATCAGTGGAGGACGTAACGCGACTACTGGACGAGTGCGCGTTGAAACCATACCACCGGAGTTGCGCACGATAGAGGTGAGAACACAGGATATCGTCAATGAATGGCGAAAACGCGTCGGGCAAGTCCCAGGCGCAGAACAGCTTAACTACCGCGCAGAGATTGGTGGCTGGGGCGGTGCACCCATTGACATTGAGTTAAAAGGTGAGAATGCGTCTGCACTTTCGACACTTGCGGAAAAACTAAAACTGCAGCTTGCAGAATATCAAGGTGTGTTTGATATTGAAGATTCACTGTCTGACGGCAAAGAAGAGCTTCAATTACAACTTAAACCTGAGGCTCGATTGTTGGGTGTGAACCTAAGTACGGTTTCAGGGCAGGTTAGGCAAGCTGTATACGGCTTTGAGGTGCAGCGCGTTCAACGTGGACGAGAAGAGGTCAAAGTCATGTTGCGCTACCCTGAAGAAGCGCGTCAGTCAATTGAAACACTTGAGCAGATGATGATCCGAATCGGGCCAAATCGAGAGGTGCCGTTGTGGCAAGTGGCCGACGTTAACCCAGGATTAAGTCCTGATACGATTACGCGCATAGACCGTCAACGAACCGTTTCAGTCACTTCCGATTTTGATAAACAGAATTTCAGTATGAGTCTAGTGAATAGGGAACTCGAAGAATGGCTCGATGAAAATATCGTCGCTTACCCTGGCGTTTCTTATGAAATGGGCGGTGAAGCGAAGGATCAGCGTGAATCCAGCCAAGGACTTGGTATCGGCGGTGTTGGCCTCGCGATTCTGATTTATATCTTGTTAGCGATTCCGTTTAAGTCCTATTCACAACCTATCATCGTAATGTCTATTATTCCCTTTGGCATGATTGGTGCGGTTGTTGGACATTGGATAATGGGGTTAGATCTCACATTATTGAGTTTTATGGGGATGCTTGCACTATCTGGTGTGGTCGTAAATGATTCGCTTGTGCTAGTAGACTATGTGAATAAACGCAGAGCCGCCGGTGCGAGTATAAAAGAATCGGTCTATACTGCCGGAGGACGTCGGTTCAGACCGGTGTTGTTGACATCGATAACC
>JBCDMA010000395.1:0-2975 GCA_038744645.1 Pseudomonadota bacterium
AGTTAAGGTACAAAACGTTAGCCTCAATATGCGCAGATTTATCCTGGCTCATGAAGCTTTCAAGGCTTTCTCTGAAATGCAGCCAGGCGCTTATATTAAATGGCTGTTTGATAAAAATGGGAAGCCATTAAACAATCTTGAGGCAGCGAGAGAAGATGTTGTTATGCGCACATACACCGTGCGTGCCTTGAATAATGAAATTGGCACCATGACCGTTGATTGTGCCTTGCACGAAAGCACCGGGTTTGACGGTCCTGCACAAAATTGGGCGAGATCAGCGCAGATTGGCGACAACCTTTCTATAACCTTTCCACCGGGGAGTATAAAGCAGCTCCCCGATCATTTTGATGTGGCAGTTTTCGTCGGCGACATGACTGCAATGCCAGCCATCGAAACTTACTTTGAAACCCTATCAAAAGATACTCAAGGTCATGCGTTTATTAGCATCGAGTCGCAAAAAGATATCCGAGATTTGAAAAATCCAAACGCGCTAAATATCCATTGGCTATACAAAACAGAAAAAAGTCTAGTAGATCACGTTCGAGACTTAGGCAAACCAAAAGGTAAAATTGCACTGTGGTCAGCTACCGAATTTAACGACATGCGGGAATTGCGACAACTGTTCTCAAACGAGTGGGCGATGGCGCGAAACGACTATTACATTAGCAGTTATTGGAAGTTAGGACGAAGTGATGAAGAGCACAAGCGGGACAAGAGGAAAGACGCTGAATCTATTGCCAGCTAGCGTCTTTTAAAACCTAATTTCATCTGTAATTCAAACCAAGAGGGAACAAAGCAACAATTAACGGGAACATCGCTTTGAGAAATGCACAGGTTCGTTCGAATCATGTTAATTGCGATCATAAAGGTGGTACAAAGAACACGCCAAAGCCAACAGTAAAGACCAGCGCGCCCCACAAAGTGTGCTCGACCACCACTACCGCTGTGCAGCGAGTATATAAATAGCGATAGCCAAAAAACAATCCGCCGAGAGCAGATACAACTACGGCTATCCAGTTCCCATAGACGAGATGAGCAAAGCCAAAACTTAAGCTGCTAGTACCCAAACGAACCAGCTTAGATGGCATAATGTGCTTATAGCGGTGGAAGAAAAAAGTACGAAAAATGATTTCTTGCGGTACGACAGATATTAAAGGATAAATTGCCAGGGTCCACAGCCAAAACTCTGGATGTTGTCTAGGAAACGCAAAAAACCAATCTGAAAGAAATGCCCAGACAATAAAACAACTTAAAACTGCACCAAGGGCAAAAAAGCGAAATGATGTTCTCACATGCTTTCGAAAAAATGGCTTCACATAAAGACGACGGCGACTAAACCCTTTATCTCGCAACAGTATGATGATGCAGATGGCGCCACATAACACTAGTATTGGCATCAGCCAGGTGTGTAAATCGTTAACGAAAAAGTAAACGAGCAAGGGTGTGGCGATAAATAAAAGCAAAAATTCGAACCAAATCCGGATGCTTGTCATGTTCTTAAATTTCTAGATGCATACTATTAAGTAGAGCTGGAGATCCTGAAATTTATTTCACACAAGCGGCAATTGCTTGAATAAGAGCTCAAAATTCGATATCTCTTATCTAAGCATCAAACATACTTTTGTCCGTTTCAGAAATACAAAGACTATGAAATCGAATTTTCTAGCGGGTGCGTAACTATCATATCTGCTGGTGGGTCTTCATTGAAACCGACTTGCCTATGTTACTATCAAAGTTCACTATATTTGGAAGAGGCAGGGATAATTGAGCGAGATGTAGAAAACGCATTTTTGAACTTACCGTTTGAGGATGATGATAGTCTACTTCACTTACAAGCGGCATTCGTTAGCTACCGTATCGCAGTAGGTAAAGACACAGGAAAGAAAGTATTTACCTTACAAATACTCCTCGTCAAAGATGAACATAACTTTGGCCACTTGGCGCAAATAGATGGGTTTAGTGTACAATGCAGGGGTATTCGCTGACTCCCACCAATGCGATAAACTAGAGCGATTATGTAGATATATCGCAAGGCCTGCACTCAGTAAAAGACGTTTAAGCCTAACATCAACCGGCAAGGTCAGATATGAACTCAAGACTCCATATGCGAACGGAACAACTCATGTTTTCTTTTCGCCAATTGACTTCATTAGTAAGCTGGCCGCCTTGGTACCACCACTGAATGAGTCAATACAAACAACGTCAATTAACGATTACGTCATTCAGCGAGATTTCGACTTTGGGGCTTAAAAGCACTGCCACAAAATGTAGCTTGAACACGCATGTGTTGAGGTATCACCCTTCTCATATCACGCACACGTTTTCAGTACCAATAGCCAGTCTATTGCCTTTTCTTAACGACACTTACTGCGCTTTTGTCTACAATACCTAAATTTGAAACGCATAAAACAAGCCTCGAATTCAGCTGCCTAGAAGGTAGTGAACAGCGTTAATGTTCCTTATACTCAAATGATTCTCTCGTCTGAGGTGTTGGTTGGTCCCTGGCGTCCATAAAATCATAAGAAACACCCTCTCCTTCAAACCATGCGACCCAAGCCGCACCAACAGGGCTGATTATTCGTTTGTTCCCCTGCGCTACGATTTCCACATTTTTCGGCATCTCAACCGCCTTTGGCAGCCGAACCGCTTGAGATTTGTTGCTTTTAAAAATCGTCGTTCGGACAGTGTTAGACATAGTTCACCCACTCAATACACCAACCATGTAAGCAAATTATTTATTTTTTTGTATATGTTAATTGGATATACAGCTAAAAACGCAAGCCTACGGGAGCAGGCTCTGCCGCTGAAATAATTTTACTGCAAACAAACAGGACAGACTCAAAGCTGGGATAGCAACGGTTGTCATTGCCAGCATTAGGTTCTGTTTAAATACACTTTCTGAGAATACGCCGACCAGAAACGGACCAGTCGCTGCAAAAACAGAAATCAAAAAACTCCACAAGGCAAAGCATCGC
>JBCDMA010000396.1:0-2951 GCA_038744645.1 Pseudomonadota bacterium
CTCAACAGTCCGATTTGTTCTAATTCGAAGGATTAAATGCGGAATAAAAAGCTGCTCGTTGAGTATCATCTTTACCAAATAAGACAACGGACAACTAATTATCTGCGCATTTGCGTTATGTCAATAAACACTCCGCATTTCATTGAAATCAAGCATACCGCTGGATAGCATTAAATAAGAACAACAACACTTTTTAGCGATACAAATTCATTCACACGCAACGTTAGCCATTTATCCTTTTTTTTCGAGAAGAGAAGCTCATGTCAATTAAAGCTGCATTGCGAAACGTTTGGCATCATATGCATTGGAACGATGCCGTTGAGACACTCAAAAGTCATTCAAATGACGGGTTAACCTCAAAAGAGGCCATCTCTCGTCTACATCTTATCGGTCCAAATACTGTCACAACGAAAGCTGGAACAAACGGGTTCATCAAATTTCTCCTGCAATTCCACAATCCATTGGTCTACATATTATTAGTAGCAGTTGCCGTCACATTTATGCTGGAAGAATACGTCGATGCGGCTGTGATCTTTGCAGTAGTATTTTTGAACGCAATCATCGGGTTTTTGCAAGAGAACAAAGCCGAGCACGCAATTGAATCGTTGAAAAAAATGACGGATGCCAATGCGCTTGTGATCAGAGACGGTGAGCGACAAGAAATGCCCGCATGGCAGATTGTGCCTGGAGACCTGATACTCCTGCAACCAGGTGACAAAGTCCCCGCAGATATACGCCTTTGTACTGAGAAAGAGTTGAAAATTGATGAATCTGCGCTTACTGGTGAATCATTACCTGCGGATAAGAATATAGCAACTCTAGATGCTGATACGGTACTGGCGGACAGAAACAATATGACCTATGCAGGTACTTTGGTCACTGCCGGACAGGGCAAGGGTGTTGTTATTGCAACGGGCGACTACACGGAAACAGGCAAGATTGCTCGACTCATGCATCGAAACGTCGAGCTTGAAACGCCTTTAACTACAAAAATCAGAGGCTTTAGCCAGGTCCTTTTGTACATTATTTTGGGACTATCAGTATTCACCTTTGTAGTCGGCATGCTCCACGGCAAAGCGCCGCTTGAAACCTTTATGGCATCGGTTGCACTTGCTGTCGCTACTATTCCCGAAGGCTTACCTGCTGTGGTGACAATTACGCTTGCTATTGGTGTGTCTAGAATGGCCAGTCGCAATGCCATCATTAGAAAACTGCCAGCGGTGGAAACACTGGGAAGTGCAACCATTATTTGTTCTGATAAAACCGGCACACTGACGCAGAACGAGATGACGGTAACGCACCTTTTCGATGGCACGAAAGACTATACTGTTGATGGTGTTGGTTATGCAGGGAAAGGAAAAATCTACTACGAAGGCCAACTTCAAGATGGTAGTAAAGTAGAACACTTGTTGTTATCGGGAATGCTTTGCAATGATGCTCAGATCATTCAAAGCGATGACGGGAAACACCGAGTTCAAGGAGACCCGACCGAAGGTGCATTAATTGTATCAGCGCAAAAAGCAGCACTCGAGCGCAAAGCAAAACAGTATTGCCGAATTGATACCATTCCTTTTGAATCCGATCGCATGTATATGGCAACCCTTCACAATACGCCCGAAGATACGCAAGTCGCTTTCATTAAAGGGTCGGTGGAACGCATCTTAGTGCATTGCGAAATTACCGAACTTGAAAAGCACAGGATTCTTTCTCGCGCTGAAACCTACGCGTCAAAAGGTTTACGAGTGCTTGCCTTTGCTAGCAAAGAAATGGCAAACCTCACCCAATTGACTGAGACGGACGTCGCCTCTGGCATGGTTTTTCTTGGCTTGCAAGCTATGATCGACCCGCCAAGGACTGAAGCTATCGATGCAATCAAAAAATGTCAGGCAGCAGGAATATCTGTCAAAATGATCACAGGAGATCACGCATTGACTGCGCTTGCCATTGCCGAAGATATCGGGATTTTCAACAATCCGATAAAAGCGCTCGGCGACAAAGTCGTCACGGGCAAAGCGCTGTCTGAAATGGATGCAACGACGCTTGAAAAAGTAGCAATAGAATCTCATGTGTTTGCCAGAGTTGCACCTGAACAAAAACTTAGACTGGTGACAGCCCTGCAAGCACAAGGTCACATTGTTGCAATGACGGGTGACGGTGTGAACGATGCACCTGCCTTGAAACAAGCAAACATTGGTATTGCCATGGGGATCACCGGTACCGAAGTGAGTAAAGAAGCTGCAGACATGATCCTGTTAGATGATAACTTTGCATCTATACAAGCCGCCGTAGAGGAAGGACGAGGCGTTTTTGATAACCTGATCAAGTTCATTACATGGATCTTGCCTACGAATATTGGTCAAGGATTGGTGATCTTGACGGCAGTAATGTTGGGGCTGACGTTACCTATTCTGCCTGTACAGGTCCTTTGGTTAAACATGACAACCGCTGTATTTCTCGGTTTGGTACTGGCGTTTGAAGCAAAAGATAACAACATCATGCTGCGCCAGCCCAGACCGCCAAGCAAACCAATATTAACGCATGAAATCAATGCTAGAATCATCCTAGTAAGTATCCTTCTTGTGTTAGGTGCATTTGCCTTGTTTGAGTTGAAACTGTCGTATTTGGGTGCCACGGTTGAAGAAGCGCGAACCGCTGCCGTGACTACCTTCGTTATTGGCCAGATGGCGTACCTCTTTAATGTAAGGTCATTTGTTGAGCCTTCATGGCGAATTGATATGAAGTCAAACCCTATGTTATGGGTTGGCGTCGCACTGATGATAGGTTTTCAGCTGCTGTATTGTTATGCGCCATTCATGAATCTATTTTTCCAAAGCGCGCCAATATCGCTCAATTCGTGGCTAGTGATTATTGCCATTGGCGTCATTGTGCATTTCTCTGTGGAAGTGAAAAAGGCGGTTTGGAATAAGGTTGTACACAATGCAAAAAAGAGC
>JBCDMA010000397.1:0-2948 GCA_038744645.1 Pseudomonadota bacterium
ATCCAATTGCCAGGGTTTTATATGCCATACAATGGATGCTGTAGGAATAGCGACAAATACAACTCCCAGTCTACGCAATAACTCGCGCCTTGAAAGAGCAGTATTTCTGAGTGTCGTTGAAGTTATTGTTCCCGGTGTTGCCGACATAGCACCTTGTATTTCTTGCACTTGATCCCAGGCTAATCGATGGTACTTATTTTGCTGTAACCATAGCTGCCAATCTTGTTTTGTCTGCTTTGACGCCTGTTGTGATTGCAGAATGGCATACCACTTTGAAGCAGCATGTATTGCCTTTTTCAATGCTTCGTGGTCAATGGCGGATGTCATTTGAGATGTTTTTCCAAGCGAAACAAGCAACAATGTTCCATAGCCTTTGCCATGTGATTACTGACAGACCTGCGAGAAATATTGAGTGTTTTCGCTATTTGTTCATAGCTAAGACCCTCACACTGTGAGAGTAAAAATGTTTCTCTGACGTTACTTCCAAGTCCTGACAACATTTCATCTAGTTCAGTGAGTATTTCCAATGTTATTGCCTGGGCCTCTTCAGATGGCCATTGTGGTTCTGGCAACGCTTTTAATGCTTCAAGATATTGGCGTTCAATTGTGCGGCGTCGATATAAGTCAATGCTTAACCCTTTCGCTACAGTAATTAAAAACTGACGCGGTTTGCGGATATCTTTCGTTTGATGTCGAGATCGCATGACACGAATAAACGTGTCATGTGCCAAGTCTTCTGCATCCACATGACAATTTAGCCTATGTGCAAGCCATCTTTGCAGCCAGCCGTGATGTTCAATATAAAATTCGGCTGTTTTTGACGTGTTATTTTGTGAAATGGCAGACATAGATTAATTAACCTGGGATTTTTCTTATTAAAATGAATGCGAATCACTCGCAGTGTAGCTCTGCGGTCAACACCAATGCAAGATTTTAGCTAAATCAACGCAAAAAGAATTCGACTGGCACGACAAGCTCAAGTGAGTCTTTATTCATAAAGCTTGGAATAGCTGGCAACGGTTGAGCGCGCTGGATCATCTTTAAGGCTTCCTTGTCGAGGGTAGAAAACCCCGAGGATTGTTTAATGTTAAATTCTAGCACCTCACCATCTGCATTCATTTTAAAATACAATAATACGGTTCCCTCTTGCCGACGCATTCTGGCCCTTCTCGGGTATTCTTTATGCCGTTGTAACCATGATAACAGTTCGGATGCGTAGTTTTGCGTATTACCTATCGAGCCACCGCCTGCTGTATCGTCTCCACTACCGGTTTCTTCATATTCCGTCGTACCAGATTTGCCATCATTGCCTGCAATGGTCGATTGTTGAGCATTTGTAGCCTGAGGCTGTTCTGCTGGTTGTGGCGGTGGAATTGTTTTTTGTACGAGGGCATCTTCAACGACCTCTTTCTTCTTAAAAGTTTCGCGTGGTGGCTCTTTACTGGTTTTCTCGACTGGAATAGGTACTGGTTCAATTATGGGGTCGGGAGTGATTTTAGGTTTGGGTTCTACTACTTCTATTAACTCTATTTCTTCTATTGCCGGCACGTTATGTATTGGCTCATCATTTCGTCCCTCTTGCGTTCGCTGGCCACCTTGTGACCTACCTGCCGGCCCTAGCGATATTTCGATGCCTCCAATCCCTGCGTCATTTGATTGACCTTTCACATCGCGTTCTGAAGTGTAAAAAAAAAATACAGCGGCTATTCCGTGCAACATAACCGCAATAACCAATGCTACTAGAGACCAACGAAACGAAAATGCCAAATGAGATTCTCTTAAAGCGATAGCCATCAGAGAGGTTCCGTCAATAAGCGCAATGTTTGAACGCCCTGTTGATTAAGTTCACGAGTAAACGCCACCACGTCGTTCGCCGGAAGTGAATTGTCTACTTTAAGTGTGACAGTGTATTCCTTGTCTTCTAACATTTTCTGCTGAACTTTGAACAACAGTGTTTCTTTATTTATCGCCCTATTATTGAGTCCGAAACTCATATTCTTGCTTATTAGGATAGTTAAGGTGTCTTTGTTGTGTTCACCGTTACTTTCGGATATTGGAGGGTTAATATCAAAAAGCTCGGCATCTGCCAAAGTGCCAGCGATCATAAAGAAAATCAGCAGCAAAAATACGACATTAATGAGCGGTAAAATGCTTTCATCGCTAGTTTTTCGCTCGCGTGCCTCGTCCCTAATTTTCAAGCGCGTCTCCAGATTGATTGCTTATCTGGCGATTCCAGTTTGGGTCCTCCACCATCCGTAATGGCGTTATACCAGCAGCCGATAACTGATCCATCACTCTAATCAACTGCTGTACCGATGTCTCACCCAAGGGCTGAATATTGATAATTTGTTCCTGAGACTCTCGCTTTGCAGCAATCGACAGTGCAGTTGACACTGTGATGTCCTGATCATCCAGTAAAAGCCGATCACCCTGCACAGATATAACGATTGGCTTGGTCTCGGTGACTGTGTCGTTATTGAGCACTGGTGTATCAAGACTCAAGGTATTCCATTCCATAAAACTGGATGCCAGCATGAAAAACACCAGTAATATAAACACCACATCAATTAAGGGCGCCAGGCTAATGATATTTCGCCTTCTCGAACAATGGTGTAAGGAAAATGATATTGATGCGTTATCTGGTCCCGGTTGCATAGCCTGATTCCAACGTGTCAGTAGTTACGTTTCGACCGCCATTGGTATTGACAGCGTTTGGCTTGCCAATAACACCGGTGATAGAAGAAACTGATAAATCTTTGGTAAACACCTGAGTGACCATATTTTCTATATCATGGGCGACGTGGTCGACACACCTTTCTAACCAATTAAGTACTGCTACTACGGGAATTGCGACGCATAACCCCACGGCCGTGGTCAGCAACGCCTCCCAGATCCCGCCAGACAAAATAGCCGGATTTACTTTATTTCCCGCTTCTTCAAGTTGCTGA
>JBCDMA010000398.1:0-2926 GCA_038744645.1 Pseudomonadota bacterium
ATGGGAGGAGCGCTGAAATCACTGGATAAAACGGACGCGCTAAAAGTGGAAGGGGTTAGCGCAGTGGTTGAAATCAAACCGCTGAAATTACCTTTTGGTTCATTGGGTGGTGTAGCAGTTGTGGCAAACAATTCGTGGTCAGCACAGCAGGGAGTCGAAAAGCTAAAAATCGAATGGGACCGTGGTGAGCACGGCAGCTACGACACTGATGTTTATATGAAAGAACTGATCAATAATGTCGAAAAACCAGCGGAAAAAATCACTGAGCGAGGTGACGTCAACAGCGCATTTAAAAACGCCGCGCAAACCGTATCTGCAACCTACACGCAGGGCCATCTTGTGCACGCACCGATGGAACCCAATGCCAGTGTGGTTGCTGTTTATCAAGACCACTGTGAAGTGTGGGCAGCAACGCAAAGTCCAGACGATATTCAGTCTGTATTATCCACGTTTCTAGCGATGGATAAACGCAACATCAAAGTCAACGTGATGATTTGTGGGGGTGCGTTTGGGCGAAAGTTTAAGTGTGATTATGTACAAGAAGCCGCAGCTATTTCAAAAGCAGTAGGGACACCTATTCAATTGACATGGACAAGAGAAGAGGACACCAAAACCGGGTACTATCACTCCAATAGCGCTCAGCATATTGAAGCGTCGCTTGACGAAAAAGGAAACGTCACCGGTTGGTTGCATCGAATCGCGTTTCCCTCGATTAATACGCTATTTGATTCATCCGTGCAATTTGCACCTGCTAACGCAGTGGTCGATGTTGAGAGTCATCCCTTTGGCATTGCTAATTTGCGCAGTGAGTCAGGATTAGCACCTGCGCACACGCGCATCGGCTGGTATCGCGCCGTATATGCGATTTTTTGGGGGCTGGGCTTTGGTGTTTTTGCGGATGAGTTGGCGGAAAAAGCCGGTGTAGACACAGTGACTATGCTGAATCGAATCTATGATGCAAACACAGATCCTGACCAGGCCGAACAGGTTGCTCGTTCCAAAGGCGTGCTAGCCCTTGTCGCAGAAAAATCCGGATTTGGAAAGCTTCTACCGCAAGGCGAAGGTTTGGGCATTGCTGTCCATTATAGTTTTCAAACCTATGTTGCTATGGCAGTGCACGTGCGCATGAAAGGCGATGATTTTAAAGTTGTCAGAGTAGATAACGCGGTGGATTGCGGTCAAGTGTTAAATAAAGGTGGCGCGGCAGCACAACAGGAAGGAGCAGTCGCTATGGGTATTTCGTTGTCTAAATATTGCGAAATCACCTTTAAAGACGGCGCTGTCGTCAACAGTAATTTTGATGATTATCCCGTGATGCGGATCAACGATATGCCTGAGGTCCGAACCCATTTTGTTGAGTCTAACGCAGCGCCAACGGGGTTGGGTGAGCCGGGAATGGCACCTTTTGCGCCTGCACTAGTTAATGCGATATATCAGGCATCAGGCAAGCGTCATCGCAGTTTGCCGATACAGCCTCTGCGTACTTAACGTTAAAATCCCAATTAAGGTCAACATAGGGTGAGCACTAAGTTCTCGTCTACAAGCATTAAGACGTGCGCGAACGCCATTGTTGTGCTTTGATTTTTACTTTTCGAAATGAAGGCAGTAATAGCCAATACAACATAGCTAAAAATACAGCGTAGCCGGGTAGAGATAATAATAACGCATGTCGCATCGCCTCGGGAAAAACATCGGCTTGCCCTTCAAAAAACGAGGTGGCGGCAATGTATAGCGGTATGCACATTCGCCAGATGTGTCGGCTCAAGATGTAGTTTCTCGCCATATTGGGTTTTACAATTAATACCGCATCACCAATGACGCCTAATGCAACAAACGCAGTAAAAGTCGCGTAAATCGCGACAGGAACGACGAAGCTGCCAATATGATCAACGTTCCCATTCAACGCATCTTCGACCGTACCTAATCCAAACACCAGAACACTCAAGCCCAAGACAATCAGCAATGTAGCATCTCTACGAATGTTATTTGCTTTTGTTTTGATTGCGAACCAGCCTGATATCAATAGGTAAAAACTCATCAATCCCGCCAGCGTTGATACCATAACCGACTCTTGCCAGGCAATCCATGCTCCGCTTAACGTCATCATCACCATTGATAAGACAAATAGCTTACCCGCCTGTTTGTGCGCCTCAGACCCCTTGCGTCTTATTAAGGCAGTCGCACCGGCAATCAGCGAAAACCCGCCGCCTGCAATGTGCACCACCATGCCAAATGTCATGTCCATACCCACTCCAAAAAGTAATCGAATATCCGAGGCAGTAATCTGACATAAATTTTAATTAACATTGTTCAGATGGTCCCATTTGAACAGGTTTTATGGTTTGCTAGCGCGATTCGATACTCGCTTGGCGTGCACCCTTTGATACGTTTAAAGGCTGAGTAAAACGTAGTGCGTGAATTAAAGCCTGCCTCAATGGCTATATTCGAAATCGACGTGCTTGCATCTTTGATGCGTTCACAGGCGTAATGAATACGGTAACTGTTGACGAATTCAAAGAAGTTTTGCTCGAGGTAGCTGTTGAGCGTTTCTGAAATCATTTGTTCGCGCAATTCAGTCCTCTTGGCCAATGCAGAAAGCGTTAACTCTGGGTCGAGAAACAATAGATTGTTTTGCATTTCGTTTTTTAATACTTGCGCGACGTCTTTTTGTTGTGCTTTTGTAAGCAAAGTACTTGTTGTTTTTGGCGGTTGCTTGTTGAACTCAATCGAAGCTGCACGTCGTTGTTCAAGTGCGTGTTCCGTTTTAAACGATAGAGATGCAAGCAGAATCAACCACGTTAGCTCAAATAGGTGATAGGCGTTCCGAAATCCAGTGCCTACAGCGCTTTGAATCGCAATGAATTCCGCGATGCTTGATAGTCCCCAACCCAGCGTGACTACCAGCAAGACACCTTTGACGCAGGTA
>JBCDMA010000399.1:0-2905 GCA_038744645.1 Pseudomonadota bacterium
ACAATACCTCAGGCCACCAAAATTTACGGCCAAGAATGCGAATTATTTCTGTGAGACTTGCGCCAGCATCGAGAAGTAATCGGGGAACGTTTTGGACGTGCAGCCAGGGTCGTTGATCGTAACGCCGCAGTTGTCATCTAAAGCAACGAGCGAGAAACACATTGCCATTCGATGGTCATCATAAGTGTCAATCTCAGCATGTTTAAGTGCATCTGGCGGGACAATGTGAATAAAATCTTTGCCCTCTTCTACTACTGCGCCCACTTTGCGTAACTCGGTTGCCATCGCATGCAATCGATCGGTTTCTTTGACGCGCCAATTGTAAATGTTGCGAATCGTCGTTGGACCCTTTGCGAACAATGCCGTTGTCGCAATCGTCATCGCGGCATCTGGAATGTGGTTAAGATCCAAATCAATGCCTTGTAACTCGCCTTTTTCAACCGTAATGCTATAGTCGTCCCACAGCACTTTGGCACCCATTTTTTCGAGCACTAATGCGAAATCCTTATCGCCTTGAATGGATGCGCTACCAACACCGTGCACGGTGACACTGCCGCCTTTAATCGCTGCCGCCGCCAGGAAATATGACGCTGATGATGCATCGCCCTCGACAACAAAGTGCTGATTGGCGCCGTATTTTGACGTCTTTGAAATATGAAAATGACAATAGCTGTCATTCTCAACATTGACGCCAAACTTTGCCATCGTATCCAATGTTATATCGATATAGGGCTTGCTGACCAAGTTCCCCTTTATCTTGATATCCACTGATGTATCAAGCAGAGGCGTGGTCATTAACAATGCGGTAAGAAATTGGCTGGATACACTGCCATCCACCTCAAATGAATCAGCAACTATATCGCTTGGGGTAACTTGAATAGGCGGATAGCCTGGATTGTTCAAGTATTCAATGTTCGCGCCAGCGGCAATAAGCGAATCGGTCAAATCACCAATAGGTCGCTCATGCATGCGTGGCTCGCCGTGCAATTTAGCATTTACGTTGCTGAAAGCGAGCGCGGCGCATAAAGGACGCATTGCAGTGCCGGCATTGCCGAGAAAAATATCTTGATTTGACTGAGCATTGAAATGACCGTCTAGACCAACAATGTCGCATACTGTCTTATCTTCATTGAGCGAATAGCTGACGCCGAGCTGCTTTAGCGCATTTAACATGTGACGAATATCATCACTATCAAGTAAATTTGTAAGACGTGTCGTACCTGTTGCCAACGCTGCCAGCAATAAAGCACGGTTGCTTAAGCTTTTAGAGCCGGGGATCGTGACCTCTCCGTGTACTCGCTTAATAGGTGCAAGATAGAGCGAGGCCATATTGGCAATATCTGCCTTTGACAGTTTATCCATGTCTTTTTTCGAACTCTTTCATAAATGCCACGAGTGTCTGCACACCTTCTAATGGCATTGCATTGTATATGCTGGCACGCATACCGCCGACAAATCGATGACCTTTTAAGTATCTCAAACCGACCTTTTCAGCTTCATCAAGAAACAGTTTGTCTAAATTGGTCTCTTTTAGGTGAAACGTAACGTTCATTTTAGAACGATACTCACTGGCAATGTTATTGCTGTATAGGTCGGAGCTATCAATGGTCGAATAGAGTAATTTGGCTTTAGATTCGTTGCGCTTTTGCATTTCTTCCAACCCGCCGATGTCCAACAACCACTCAAAAACCAATCCGGCTAAATACCACCCAAAGGTGGGTGGCGTGTTGTACATGCTTCCATCTTTTGCTTGCTGTGCATAATCAAATACCGCAGGTGTATCATCACGTGAATACCCCAATAGGTCTTTTTTTATTATGACGATGGCAAGCCCGGAAGGGCCAATATTTTTTTGCGCACCCGCATAGATAATGCCGAATTTCTCTATATCTATCGATTTGCTAAGAATGTTGGATGACATGTCGGCGACAACGGGTACATCATGCTTGCTTTCAGGCGCCCAATCGATTTCAATGCCGTCTACGGTTTCATTGGGACAATAATGAAAATACGCTGCATCTTTTTTTATCTGCCAATGTTCCTGATCGGGCACCATCAACAGACCGTCTTGCAGACTCGCTTTGCCAACCACTTCAACATCCATATACTTTTTCGCTTCAGTGACTGCAATTTGAGACCACTGACCGCTCAATAGATGTTGGCAATAGTCGCCACGCTTAGCCAAATTCATCGGCACAGAAAAGAACTGCCCTCGCCCCCCGCCTTGCAAAAAGAGCACTTCATAATCATCTGGAATCGCCATTAACTTTCTAAAGTCTGCTTCTGCTTTTTCCGCACAAGCAAGAAAGTCTTTTCCTCTGTGACTGATTTCCATGACTGAAACGCCGAGGTTATTCCAGTCTAAAAGCTCTTCTTGCGCTTTTGCCAGGACTGGCTTCGGTAACGCCGAAGGACCTGCGCTAAAATTATAAATTGATGCCATATTACTAGTGCGTTTTACTTAATTCTGATCCGGTGCCGATTGATCTGATTCTGTGCCATTTGATCCTGTTGATGCATCAGCTTTGATTTCTTCTGTTTCAGTATCTTCTGCATCATCATCCGTATCAAGGACTTCTTCAATGCGCTGGATTGCTACAAGATGCTCATCATCCGCCGTTTTAATCAAAGTGACGCCCTGCGTATTCCGGCCGACAACTGAAACTTCTGCGACGCGTGTGCGTACCAGCGTAGCCTGGTCAGAAATCAGCATAATTTCATTTTCTTCATCCACCTGAACTGCGCCAACCACTGCACCGTTTCTTTCAGATACTTTGATTGAAACAACGCCTTTTGTGGCTCTGCTTTTTGCTGGGTATTCACTGATTGGGGTTCGCTTACCGTAACCGTTTTGTGTCGCGGTCAAAATATGCCCATCACCTTGTGGGACAATCAGCGAAACAAC
>JBCDMA010000400.1:0-2893 GCA_038744645.1 Pseudomonadota bacterium
CGTTGCCGGTACGCACGGAAAAACAACCACAACGTCGCTCATCGCAACGATTTTCTCGCAAGCGAAATTAGATCCTACGTTTGTTATTGGTGGCTTACTCAATAGCGCTGGAACAAATGCAAAGTTAGGTGAGAGTAAATACCTTATTGCTGAAGCGGACGAAAGCGATGCGTCCTTTTTGCATCTTCAACCCACAGTGTCAGTGATCACTAATATCGAAGAAGATCATTTAGAAGCCTATGATGGTGACTTTAAAAAGATGCAGCAAGCGTACATCGAGTTTCTGCACAATTTACCGTTTTATGGTTTGGCGATGCTTTGTGGAGATGATCAAAATATTCAATACATCTTACCTCAGCTTGAGCGAAAATACCTGACATATGGGCTGGATGAAAACAACGATTACCAAGCAAAAAGTGTCACTTTTGGTTTTAATTGCAGTGATTTCATCGTCTCGCGTCCAGGACTGCCGGATATTGACATTCATCTCAATTTGTCAGGGATCCACAATGTCCTCAATGCCACCGCTGCCGTTGCCATTGCCTCTGACGAAAAAATTGACGACAAGGAAATACAACAAGCGCTTAAAAGTTTTCAAGGCATTGGTCGGCGCTTTAATATTTTAGGTGAATACCCTTTAGCAGATAATCAAGGCAATTTTCACGTGGTTGATGACTATGGCCATCACCCCACAGAAGTCGAAATGACAATCAAGGCAGCGCGACAGAATTGGCCGGATAAACGCATTGTTATGGTATTCCAACCCCATAGATACTCTCGAACTCGCGATTTGTATGAGGCGTTTGTTTCGGTGCTATCGCAAGTGGATTGTTTACTTCTATTAGATATTTATGCCGCAAGTGAAGATCCTATCGACGGCGTCAGTAGCACTGGTTTATGCGGGTCGATTAGACGTAGGGGAAAAGTTGACCCTATCTATGCCGGCGATACGAAAAAACTTTATGATATGTTGCCCGATATTGTGGCTGATGGTGATGTGATCATTATGCAAGGCGCAGGGAACATAGGCGGTATTTCTCAAACAATGAAGGAGCTACGTTGTGATTTTGCCTTGCTATCAGACGCGTGGGAGGGAAGAACATGAGTAACTTCCACGATCCTTTAAAATTTGGCAAAGTCGCGGTCCTTATGGGTGGTGATTCTGCCGAACGAGAAGTCAGTCTTGCATCAGGTAAAGAAGTGCTAGATGCGCTAATGTCAGCTGGTGTCGACGCACATGCATTTGATACCAGCGAAAAGAAGATTTATGAGTTAGTCACTGGCGGTTTTGACCGTGTTTTCAACATTCTCCACGGCCGTGGTGGAGAAGACGGCGTTGTGCAAGGTGCACTTGAACAGTTAGACATTCCATACACCGGCACAGGTGTGCTCGGCAGTGCGTTGGCAATGGATAAGGTGCTTACTAAAACAGTATGGTCAGCACACGGATTGCCTACAGCCAACTATCGCGTGTTTTCGAAAACGACATTTATACCAGAGAAGGCAAGCGAGGTACTAAGCAGCTTGGGCGGCACTGTATTTGTGAAACCATCGAGAGAGGGGTCCAGCATTGGCATGTCAAAAGCAAGCACACCTGATGAACTTGTCACCGCGGTGAAAAATGCCTTTGATTTTGATTGTGATGTGCTGGTTGAGACATTCATCGATGGTCCCGAATTTACCGTGGCTATTCTCGCGGATAAAGCCCTTCCGTCTATTCGCATGTCGTCTAGTCATGAGTTTTATGATTACGATGCGAAGTACAAGAGTGACGATACGCAATACTTCTGCCCGAGTGGATTAACCAAAGAAGAGGAATCAGAACTGGCTGCGCTAGCGTTCAATGCATTTTGTGTATTGACCGGGAAAGGTTGGGGTAGAGTCGATGTTATGCGAAATCAAAACCGCGAATTTGTATTGTTAGAGTCAAACACAATACCCGGGATGACGGCAAAGAGTCTGGTGCCAAAGGCGGCGAAACAAGCCGGTATGAGTTTTCCTGAATTAGTTTTGACAATTTTGGCGCAGTCATTGGGTGCACAAAGTGAACGCTGAACATGAAGAAGATGAATCGCTCGAAGATGGCGAAAGAACGCCGTTTACGCTTGGGTTAATTGTTTTCGGCTCGCTTATTGCAGCACTTTTTTTCATTGGTTTTAGTGTACGCAATTACATGCTGGACGAACAGAAGCTGCCTATTCAACAAATTGTATTTACCGGTGAGTTAAACGCATTGGATCCTAATACGCTAGAGCAAAGGATACGGCAGAACTTTCGACAGAGCTTTTTTTCATTGGATGTCAATCACGTGCATGATTCGCTGCAAAATGAGCCATGGATTTATCGTGTATCCGTAAGAAAAAGATGGCCGAATGCATTGCTCATTCACGTTGTTGAACAAGAGCCAGTGGCGTTTTGGAATGCCGAATTTTTGTTGAATAAATACGGTGAAACCTATGTTGGTAAGCCTGATGATATGGAATTACCTCGCCTTTATGGTCCCGAGGGCAGTGAAAAAACGGCGTTGACTGGCTATACCAATATGCAAAGTCTGCTAGACACGTCACAACAACGCATTGATGACTTGTACTTAAGCGAGCGATTTTCATGGCAAGTGAAGCTACGCAACGATGTGCTGCTGAAGTTGGGAAGACAAGAATACGTTGATAGATTGCAACGATATATAGACCACTACCCAGTCATAGTAGCGCAGCAAAAGCCCATCAAGTATATCGACCTTCGCTACGATACGGGTATGGCAGTTGGCTGGGAGGCAGCGACAACTGATGTCGAGGCTGATCGCATTGAAATGTAAAAATAATAATGAGAGAGGATCTCTGTGATGTCTAAAATAGGCGATCGCGAACTTGTCGTTGGGTTAGATATCGGCACA
>JBCDMA010000401.1:0-2877 GCA_038744645.1 Pseudomonadota bacterium
AGGGCAAGGCAAAATGCAGAAAAAAGATTAATGGTTCGATTTCTTAATTCAGGCAAAGGTGCAGACGCGCGTATCAGGCACACTGCAATAGCACATAGACTTAAGATGAGTACCCAGATCATCAAGTGTGTGGCAAGCGGCAGAAGAATGACACCAAATGTCAGTGCAGACATGTGACACACTGATTTAAATGCTGTCTGTTCTACTTTTGTCATTGCAGCTGAACTCGTAAATCACGCTGATCAGTGTAAGGTCTTTCTTCGGCTATCTGGTTGTTGCCGCCATATGCCGCAAGATGTAAGAGGCATTCATCAAGGTGTCTATTGCCGCTGTTGGGCATTATTTTTGTTGTGCCAAGATCTAATCCAAATATGACGTTAGATTTGCTAAGCTCCTGAATTTGAAAGCACAATATCTTTAACGCGCGTTCAGTATCAAGGTCTGCGTAGTCTGACATTTTAAGCCAACCGGAAGCACCTGCTTTTTCAACAAAGTCTTTGCTAACCATTCCCTGTCCTTTGGCGACATGTTTCCAAGAAACGTGGTGGATAGGGTCGGTTTTAACGTAGGGGCGAATACCTTGTAGATTATCTGACTCAGCAAGCTGTGTAGATGACTTAACGCTACCTTTTTCTCTATTGGTCTTGTTATGTAAGATGACAGGCACGCGCTCTATGCCCGGATATACGGTCAATGATGTCTTATATAATATGTAACTCCAGCAGTAAAAGAATCCAAATCCATAGCTTGCGCTTGCATTAATAACCGGCAACTCGTGTATTCCACGTTTGAACTTGGGCAATTTCATTTCAAAGGTTTGCGGTATTTCAGCGGTCGCAGTTACTTTAAGTCGGTAACTACTGCGTGCACATTGCAGCTTTATTTCACCGCCTAGATACCTGCCTTGGCTGAAAATAGTGCCGCGTAACTTCAATCGACGGTTTGCAAAGTCAGCATCAATGGGTTCAAGCTTGATTTGATGTTGTATGAAGAAAAAGTAGTTGTGGAAGATGGCGAGTAAAACGATGCTGACCAGTAAATAGCTCACCGCCAATATGACATTATTCTGATAGTTGGTACCAAGCACGAACAAACAAACTGTGACACCAATTATGGACCAGCCAAACCGCGTCGGCATAATAAAAGTGTTTTGCAGGTGAAACTTCGCGTTTTCGTTTGAGGCCGATTTTTGTACTACGAATCTATAGAGTGATTGCCAATAGATCCGTTTGAGTTTTGCTATCATGCCGCGAGCGGATCGATTTGTGCCAGTAGGTGTTCGCTGTAGCTAGACGAGGTTTTATTTAGTAGCTGGCCTTTAAGGCGATGTTCTGCAACGGCGGGTAACACAAACTGAATATCTTCTGGTGTTACATAATCGCGCTGTTGCACAAATGCGGTTGCTTGCGCTGCACGATAAAGCGCTTTGGTGGCGCGTGGAGAAAGCGCGTTCGGAAAATCATTGCTCGTGCGGGTTAATTCGACCAGTGAAAGTAGGTAGTTGATGACATTATCGCTTACCAACACCTGCTTAACGTGCTTTTGTTGCGACAATAAGTCTTCGACACTCAATACGCTTTGGATGTCTTTCACATTGAATTGGTTGAGCAACATGGCTTTTTCAGATGCGCGATCAGGAAACCCAAGTGACAACTGCATTAAAAAGCGATCCAACTGCGATTCTGGTAGTGGATGCGTGCCAGATTGATCGAGTGGGTTTTGCGAAGCGATAACGAAAAAACATTCCGGCAAGTTATGTGTTTGTCCATCAATGGAAACTTGCTTTTCAGCCATGGCCTCTAGCAGTGCCGATTGCGTTTTTGGACTTGCTCTGTTTATTTCATCAGCAAGCACCAATTGATTGAAGATGGGACCCGAATGAAAATCAAAGGAGTGCTTATCACTGTTAAAAATGTTCACCCCTAACATATCCGCGGGCAGTAAATCCGACGTAAACTGGATACGTGCGTATTCTAGACCAAACACATTTGACAATGCTTGGGACAAAGTCGTTTTACCCATACCTGGCAAATCTTCGAGCAACAAATGCCCATCGGCTAACAAGCAGATCAGACTGAGTTCTATTTCATTCCGCTTGCCTTTGACGAGTTGACTTATTTGCTCAACACAGTTGTTTATATCGGGTCTCATCTTTGTATACAGTAGTGGTAAGTCACTAAATTTTGTATAGTAGATGAGAACATATTGCAAGTTATTATAAAATCTAATACCCAAGTATGAGAGGACGTAGACCGTCTCATAGAACACTCATGGAATAATAAATGAGGAACATTCAGCGAACGTTCAGCGCAAAGATTCTGAACGAAAACTCAGCAGAAAATAGGCTTATATTCAAAGCATATATTTATAAAAATACGATAACCTAGCGCATAACATCATCAGATTTATATCAAACACATTCACCGTAGGAATTTAAATGGCTATTCATCCCAATGCAGGTAAACACGCTCATCCGTCGTCATTGATCAACGTGGCAAAACTGGTCTCAGATTATTACGCGTTAGTCCCAGATGTATCTGAGCCCACACAGCAGGTGAGTTTCGGCACATCTGGTCATCGCGGTTCTTCCTCGTCAATTTCATTTAATGATGCGCATATTGCTGCTATCAGCCAGGCGCTTGCCGAGTACCGCACTGCAAATAGTATCACTGGCCCCATTTTTATTGGCAAGGATACCCACGCGCTTTCCGAACCCGCATTGGTTACGGCAATAGAAGTATTGGCTGCAAATGACTGTGAGCTGGTCATACAGGAGAACAATACACCAACACCGACCCCTGTGATTTCGCAAAAGATTGTTGCATTTAATCGCGCATCACAAGGGGCGCTGGCCGATGGTATTGTTATCACACCATC
>JBCDMA010000402.1:0-2873 GCA_038744645.1 Pseudomonadota bacterium
TGAATTAGAAAGAAGTTAGAGGAAAACAAGATGTATTGTATTTTTGCAACCATATACCCAAAACACGAACACTTTGACGAAGCCAAGTCCGCAATCCTATCAATACTCGAAAAGACGCGCGCTGAAGCTGGCTGTATTCAGTTTGATGCCCACACTGATGAAGAGCAAACAAAATTGTTTCTTTACGAACAATGGGAAAACGAAGCGGCGTTGCACCTTCACTATGAACAAGAATACACAAAAGAAATATTCAACGCGTATGAAGCGTGGTTAGAAAAGCCGGTTGAAATATCGAACTTACAATTCTTGGAAGCATAACGTGTTCTTCCTAAAAACATTGCCTACCCAAGCAATGGTTAAACGCTATAGCGATGATTACTCTGATGGGAACGCTGACATTATCTCTAACCGATTGAAAACGCTGCGAGAATACAGTTTATTGATCAGGGCCATTGACGAGTATTTTGCATCTCATGGCCTCTCTCAACTGCGTTTTCTTGTATTGATGGTGATCGATAGAGAAGCGGAGCGCGATAGCTTATATGCGCATGAAGTCGCCGATCGATTAGACGTATCTAAACCCGTGCTCAGTCGCGCGATCAAAAAGCTTATCGAACAATCCTATCTACATAGTGAAAAAGACAGTAAAGATTCAAGGGCGTCTACCTTATCCATTACTAAACAAGGTAGCGACAAACTAGCTTCGGTCTTGCCTGGCTATTTTCAAATATTGACTGAAGAGCCAAGCGAATGATTGTTTTTGAAGACTCATCCATAAAAACCATCCGTGAAGAACTAAGGTTCTCCTCTCAAATGTCTTACAAACTCAAAACCCCTCTACAGATAACTCATCTTTCCAACACCCTATCGCTGGGCCAAGGTTGCCTGGCTCACCATCTCGTTCAAATCGAACAAGAATGATTATTTTATTTGGGTTTTCCTCTAAGTGCCCTGTATTAATGATGACACCGCGTTGGCCCTTCTCTGCGACGACAGCGCCCTCAGACAATCCAGGCAGTGAACCATCATTCTTTATCGTTGTTGCAGCATATACTATATCACCTGGTACAAGTTCCTCTATCATCTTTGTATCTCCTTTGTCGTAAATCCTACAAACACATTGACATGTTCTGTTGTTAACTCTACTACACTCACCCTGAACTGGTTTATTCCATTGAATTAATTGCACTTTTTCAATTTAAAGGCGGTGGCATATCGATTGCAATTGCTGTATTTAAGCGCGCTTTACCGGACCCGTTCGTTGATTTGCGCAAACACTTGTAACAACAGCAGGAACCATTGCAAAGAATTTGCCAATAGTAAGGACAGAACATGATTTCACTCACAGGCAAGGCTGTCGAAGCAGTAGACAGATTTATCACCAGCGCGAACAAGCCAATTGAAGGTCTTCGGATCCAAGTAGAAGGCGGCGGATGTTCAGGCTTCAAGTACAAAATGCGACTAGAGGAAACCAGTACCGCATCTGACCAAAAAATTAACTGCGGCGGCGTGACCATCTTAGTTGATGAAGAAAGCGCGACCATCTTGGAAGGCGTAACGGTTGATTTCGTTGAGGGTATCGAGGGCAGTGGATTTAAGTTTGAAAATCCAAATGCAACAGCAAGTTGCGGTTGTGGAAATAGCTTTAGCTGTTAATCAGCATCGCTACCTGAAATGTTAACTAACGAAGAATCGTTACCAAATACAAGAATGCGAGGGGTGGAAAAAAATGTGGGATTATTCTGAAAAAGTAAAAGAGCACTTTTACGATCCAAAAAATGCAGGTGCTGTGGATGACGCGAATGCTGTTGGCGATGTCGGGTCTTTGAGCTGCGGTGACGCACTGAGACTGACACTTAAAGTAGAACCAAAAACAGATATTATTTTAGATGCGGGTTTTCAAACCTTCGGCTGTGGCTCTGCCATTGCATCATCATCAGCGCTTACCGAAATGGTAAAAGGACTGCATCTGGATGAAGCACTTGCGATAAGCAACCAAGACATTGCTGACTACCTGGACGGACTACCACCGGAAAAAATGCACTGTTCTGTCATGGGACGTGAAGCGCTGCAAGCGGCGATTGCGGATTATCGCGGCGAAGAAATCGAAGATGATCATGAAGAAGGCGCTTTAGTCTGTAAATGCTTTGCCATTGACGAAGTCATGATCCGTGAAACCATTGAAGCAAATTCACTGACAAGTGTTGAAGATGTCGCAAACTACACAAAAGCGGGCGGCGGTTGCTCAGCTTGTCACGAAAAGATAGAACAGATCCTCACTGAAGAAATGGAAGCGCGTGGCGAAACGTTCGCACCTGCGGCCATAAAAGTGAAGAAGAAAGACATCGTTCCTAAAGAAGTTGTTGCTACAAAAGCACCAGCACCTGAACAAGCGCAAGCATCTATACAAGCGCAAGCGGCGCCTTCTCCCAAAAAATCAGCGAAGTTAACACTCGTGCAAAGAGTCAGACTCATTGAAGAAACACTTGAATCAATCAGACCTGCACTACAACGCGATCATGGCGACGTTGAATTAATTGATGTTGATGGCAAATCCATCTACGTAAAACTCACGGGCGCCTGCGTGGGTTGCCAGCTTGCCGCAGCGACCGTTGGTGGTATTCAGCAACAATTGATTGAAGCGCTCGGCGAGTTCGTCACCGTGATCCCAATTAAAGAAGATAGCCCCGTTACAATAGGATAATCGTCATGCCAGATATTTATTTAGACAATAATGCCACTACTATGGTTGACCCAACTGTTGTAGAAGCCATGCTTCCCTTTTTCACTGAACAGTTTGGCAACCCATCTTCTCTGCATAGCTTTGGCAACAAAGTTGGCTTTGCAATCAAAGAAGCCAGAAAGTCTATCCA
>JBCDMA010000403.1:0-2799 GCA_038744645.1 Pseudomonadota bacterium
CCGTTATAAGATAACGTCGCTGTACGCAACATTAGCTAATTTTACCGTTACCGTCATACCCATCGGCATTATTTGTATCATTGCTACGTTTCTGGGATTGAGAAAGTTGTACCGGCAAGACTTCGACTACAAGAATAAATTGAGATACGAAGCATGCCACGACCAATTGACTGGTCTACCGAATCGATACTATGCGACTGAGTTTTTTGATGAATGGAGGCAATCATTTGCAAATAAGATCTCTGCTTTGTTTATCGATTTAGATAACTTCAAGTTTATCAATGATCACTTTGGCCACAATACGGGTGATATCGTGTTACAACAAATTGTAACTCGGCTAAAGCAATTCGAACGCACCGACAATGCATTGCTTATACGCCATGGTGGGGATGAATTTGTATGTTTGATTCCTTTAACGGGGAAACAGCGAATAATAGAGACATCAAAGCGAGTACTTGAGCAAATAAAATTGCCAATTCATTGTAATGATCTGCGATTCTCCATCACGGCGAGCATCGGGATCTCAATATATGATCATATAAGTGACGGCCTAGAAACCTTACTAAGCAAATCAGATACTGCAATGCTTGAGGCGAAAAAGCTGAAAAATCACTTTTCTTTTTATTCTGATCGTCTCAAAAAGCGAAATGAGAGAAATGCGGAAATTAAGAGCGAGATTTCTAGTGCAATTGAAAACAATGAGTTTTATGTGGTGTATCAAGCACAAGTCGATGCCAAGACGGAACGCCTTAGAGGGTTTGAGACGCTGATGAGGTGGCATAGTGACAAGTTAGGCAATGTGCCTCCAAATGAATTTATCCCCATCCTTGAGTCTAGCGGACAAATTGTTCAGTTGAGCGAAATGATGATTCGTTTGGTATTTGAAGAATTTGAACAAATTTCGAAGACACCGGGGTTGTCAGTATCCATTAATGTATCAGTTCATCAGCTAATCTATGGAAACTTCCGAGGTTTTTTGAATCGGGAAGTTTCAAGGTTCAGCATCTCTCCCGAGCAAATTATTTTAGAAGTTACCGAAAGCCTATTTATCGAAGACATCAACCAAGTTGGACGGACACTCCAAAATTTGAAAGAGGATGGTTTTCTTATATCACTCGATGATTTCGGCACTGGATATTCGTCACTTGGCTCGATAAGGGCGCTGCCATTTAGCGAGCTAAAAGTGGACAGAAGTTTTGTGAGCGGGATATTGGAAGATCCATCTGATGAAATTCTAGTGAAACAAATTATTGATATTGGACATAATCAAAACACGCATGTCGTCGCTGAAGGCGTAGAATCAAAAGAGCAAGTTTACCTGCTGAGAGAACTTGGTTGTGACTTATTGCAAGGGTTTTATTTCTCAAAGCCAATAAGCATAAAGGAAGTCAAAGAACATTATTGTCATGAGCTTCACGTTGCTTAGAATTGCAGTTATCACCCGAAACAACTGCCGGTTAGGAAATCGCGCAAATGTCGCAGGGCTTTGTGGGGTAACCTTGCCTTAGGTGCCCAGTGCGGAATGGTTGAAAATGCAGGTTTTCCGCACTCAAGCGCGACGATCAGTCCATAGCTTTCGCAACCAAATACCCAGTCGGCATTTGCGATGGACGTCTCAATGTCGTCAAAGACGTCAAAGGCAATCGGCAAATGGGCGTGTTTACGTATCCAATGTACGTATTTTTGCTTTGATTCTGAGGGATGCGGTCGCAGTCTGATTTGGGTAAAGCGGTGAGGAAACGAGTGATTTAAAAAGCGCTTAAAATAATCCAGCGCTTGAAATTCTTCATCTATGGCGTGTTTGTCTCCCCAATCTTCATGCACAGGTTCCAATACATATAAGATGTTTTTGTGCTGCCGCTTCTGGGTTTTAGCAACACGCTTTTTCGCGTTCTCTAAATACCGGTTGTTTATCTTAGACACGGGCAGTGCAGGGAATGTGTGTTGCGCAAGCAGCAACGCATGATCGTCAACGACCAGAATTTCGTTTGGCAAACACACATCATTATTGCGCACAAATCGGGCGCGATAGTTTACCCAGTGATCGACCAGCGCCATACTATAAAGCCCTGTTTCTTCTGCACATATTCTCGCGTTGTGCTCAACATTGCTGGCCCAACCTGTACCCGTAATAAGCACATCAATCTTGTCAATCACGTCGTCAATTTGAGAGATGCGTTTTTGGCTTGGAATATCCGAACCCCATTTTCTAAGGGCAGGTCCGGACAATAGATAATACGCAGCGGGAAAACCATTGGCGGCATCATTTGACATTAGGATGTTAGCAGCACCAGCATCGTGGCAAACGATGGCGTATTTTCTTGAGGAAAGGGCTAATGTTGATTGACGATTAAACTGCATGGGTGAAATCATCGATGCGGCATTAGCGAGCAAAACCCATAGAAATTGTCTTTTGCACTATTGATATTCATGTTGAGTTAACCTTTACTTGGTTGTGTGCTTAATACAGTGCCATGCTCTTGTATGCGCATGGCCAATACAGTAGATCCGGTTCTGCATTGTTTGTACCAACAAGAAAAAAGAATCGAAAAACAATCGACAAAAGAAAACAATCATAAGAAGAGACGCATTTACATGGATTGGCTTAGTGTACTACCGCCATTAATCGCAATTGTCATTGTCATTTGGAAGAAAGAAGTTGTTCTTGCACTGCTGATAGCCGTGCTAAGTGCGGAATGCCTTATCATTTTACAATCCGACCCAAGGTCGCTTTTATTGACACCGATTTATACTGTTGACCGTGTTGTCAGCACCGTCACAAGCGAAGGCAATGCCAGG
>JBCDMA010000404.1:0-2769 GCA_038744645.1 Pseudomonadota bacterium
AAGCTTTTTTTTACTTTTAATTATTGCCATTGGTTTTGTCTTTGCGTTTGATTGCTCTGCAATGTCAACACGCGTTGTTCGCAACTCTGTGTTTTGTTCACTTGTATACAGCGTTTTTTGGCTATAAGCGCTATCGCTTAGCGCTTGATTGTTGAGTTCCTTATCATTTTGTCCTGAGTTATCGTTTGCTTCGTCGTCCTGTGTTTGATAATCGAGTACTACTTCATTATTCGGGACTAATGAATACAATTGATTAGACAATAATACCCCCGCAAATGCGCCTATGATAAGGCTTGCGGCTACGGCTGCGTAAAACCGTTTCTTTTCAGTTTTATTGATTAAGATTTTTTGGCCTAATCTGATTGGATACAAAGGACAGCTATACACTTCTTGAACAGCGCCGCTTTGATAGAAGACGTCGAGCTGAGCGTCACCCCACAATTCTATTGACAGTAGTGGCGTGTTTATATAATTAAATTCAACTAACGTTGATAGCAAAGCGTGAATATCAGGTGATAGATGATCAACATCTGTTATCGCCCAAACTTCAATGATGCCGGCATCGTGTTGCCGAATGAGATACTCTTGGCATAACTCAATGTAACTTTCCATCGTAAAGCCTTGAAGCAGTTCATTGACACCTGCTTCAATCAAGGCACCTATTAAACTCTCAATGCTATCGAGTTTGCCTGATAACCAGATGACATTATGGTGCGCTGGTAGACTCTCTGTATAGGCTCGCTGCAGTTCTGGTAGTGTTGATGGTTGTTGACTTGTCACGATGCGACAAATACCTTTTTCAACTACAGAATAGAGGAGCTGTGATAATGCTTGTTGAATTGGTTTGCTTTCAGTCATGTTGCTAATGCTCAGCTTAGATCTCGTCTCAATGGGTATTTTTTCTCGTTATCATTGATGTAGTCGGCTGCAAAAGCTGTTCCTTTATCGAAACTCGCAATTTCTAGTGGTTGATTGTTTGTCTTTCTTTGAAACAGTTAGCGGCTATGACAAAGCGTTTAATCTATTGGATGGTTTAGCTAGTGGATGGCAATTTGTTAGACTTGTTTTGTTTGCGACGATCTGCTCGTTCATTAATTGTACTTATATCGTTTTGCGTATTAAGCCGTTCATACAAAGTTTCACACTTTTCAAGTAGGGCTTTATCAAATTCTTTCGCATGGCTGACGTCGGGAGTCGACAGGAAATATTTCTCAAAATCAAGTGCTTCATTATCAACACCGATTTTATCTAATACACTTCTCATAACTTCGTTAGGTTGCGAGCGCAAATCATCCTGACAGACAAAAATACACATGTCGCTATGTTTTTCTAGCTGCTTAAACGCTGCATACCAATAGCTCAGCCAGTAGTCGATAGACATAATGTCATACTGTTCACTGTCAAATCCGGGGAACGCCATCGGTAGGTGGATGATGCCGAATTCATGGTGGCCAATATCCCGCATGTAACGTCGGACAAAGTCATCATCATTTTGTCGTTTGGTAAAATTATAATGCTGTCTCAAAAGGGACTCAGCGTGTGTTTTTGGATGCCTCAAAGGAATGATGAATTTACACTTGGGGAAAATTTTTGCCAGGTAGGGGAGCCTTGCAATATTTGCATTGTTTTTAGACACATAAACTGTTTCGTTTCCAGCAGTTTGTTCGCGAGAGCCCAGTCGCGTGTAGGCGATCTTTTTAATGTGTTGCTTTAGAAATACTTCGGCTTCGCCATTTTCATCATCTTCGGTCCAGAGCGCTATGCTTTTATCGTTGTATTTGTCCGGCCAAAACATTTTCCAGATGACTTCTTCAAATGCCTCAGGTGTATTTAAATCAATTGATAGCCCATCGCCATGCGCACGCTGTTTTTGTTGAACGTTTCTTTTCGCGCCTCCAGCGAGTTTATCCCATAAGATAGGTGCGGTAACAAATGGCATGTCCCTGTAAGTATGAGTGACAAATCCAGGAATGTCATATAGCGCATTTAAGACAGCAGTGGTGCCGCCTCTGGCCAGCGATGTTACAAAGACGACGTCAGGCTCAGACAGCTGTGAAGGGCCACTGATAAACTTGTCTTCAAGCTTTGAAACGAATTTCAACATCTTGCCTTTGCCACTAAAGGCAAGAGCATGAATAAATCGTTCAGAGGCAGCATATCCTTCTTCGAGCGATTCGGTTTCCTGTTTATTCTTCGTAATTTTCGAAACAACCATGGATAACAGAATAACGCTGACGGTAACGATTAAAATATAATCAACGCGAAGCATCAAAGTGAAAACATTATCTGCGTCTACCAGATCAAAATAGTCCGATCCCATGATCACTAGCGCGGCGGCACCCAGTGTTAATGTAAATCTAATAAAAAGATTAAATGATGCGATGATAAGTGAAAAACCTGCTTTTCTCACTGCAAGTTCTTTTTGGTCGTCTGTAAGCTCTGGATCCATCATGGCCGATACGCCAGACATCAAAGTTTCGGTGGTTTTTCGACCAATTTGAACGATGTTTAACCAAGTAAACACCAAACAGAATGCCAAGACTGCAAGCAAAGAGACAATAATAGATACTGTCATTTATATATGCCTGACCGTTATGCTTGGGTTTTTTCTTCTTTGTTTTTTCTCAATCTGCGCTTTAAAGGGAAATAAATTAACCCTACGCCAAGCATCAAAATACCAACCACCAGCGCAACAAGTACAACTATTCCGCCAATCCCTGCACCTGGACCTATGTATGCAAATGCTGGCAATGAGTTAAGTGCCAAAAA
>JBCDMA010000405.1:0-2762 GCA_038744645.1 Pseudomonadota bacterium
CTGACTTTGCTGGGCAAAGAAAATGGAAATGTCGTGTTCAATTGTGGCGAAAATATGCAAATGTTCAGGAGTCGAAACCGCATTGTTAAACGCGCAGCCTTTGTTATTCTTATGTAGCACTAAATTGATTGAGGACATCATGTTATGTATTGCCACGAAGTTGATTACGAAATAATTGGTAACTCAATGCAGGTTGTTGAGGTTGAGCTTGATCCGGCTGAAACCGTCGTTGCTGAAGCAGGTGCGATGACGTACATGGAAGATGGGATTGAGTTTGAGACAAAAATGGGTGATGGTTCGCAGCCTGATGAAGGCGTGATGTCAAAGCTGTTTTCCGCCGCAAAGCGCAAGTTTACTGGCGAGTCTATATTTACTACGTACTTTACCAATCAGGGCGAAGGTAAAAGAAGGGTGGCCTTTGGCGCGCCGTACCCAGGACAGATCATAGCGTTAAATATGGCAGAAGCGGGTCAACGATTCATCTGCCAGAAAGATTCGTTTTTATGTGCCGCACTTGGCACCAAAATCAGCGTTACTCTGAATCGCAAATTAGGTGCCGGATTCTTTGGTGGTGAAGGGTTCATATTGCAAAAAATCGAAGGTGATGGCATGGCATTTATTCACGCCGGCGGCACACTGATTAAAAAACAACTCAAAGGTGATTCTCTGCGCGTAGACACGGGCTGTCTGGTCGGCTTCACCGACGGCATAGAATACGATATTCAACGGGCCGGCGGTCTTAAATCCATGCTGTTCGGGGGAGAAGGATTGTTTTTGACAACGCTCACTGGACACGGAACAGTGTATTTACAGAGTTTGCCATTCTCCAGGCTAGCCGATCGTATGATACAAGCCGCGCCGAGCGCAGGAGGCTCGAGTCGCGGCGAAGGTTCCGTGCTTGGCGGTCTCGGCAGAATGATGGATGGCGATTAGTTATTAGCGCCATGCAAAAGATAATCGCGCTTGTAGAAGATGATGTAGCGTTACGCGAAAATTATATCGATGCGTTCACAAAACAGGGTTATAAAGTCGTTGCATATGGCACTCGTCAGGATGCTGAGGCTGCATTTTCAAAAAAACTACCTGACTTGCTCATTATTGATATTGGTTTAGGCGATGATATTGATGGCGGGTTTGCAGTCTGCCAACTGGCGCGCGGTTTGTCCAAAACACTGCCGATTATATTCTTTACAGCAAGAGATAATGATTACGACACTATCTGTGGATTGCGTATGGGCGCGGACGATTATCTGACAAAAGATATAAGCTTGCCGCATCTACTGGCGCGTATTTCAGCGCTTTTTAGACGCGCGGATTCTATGCAAGACCAGCAACAACAAGATGTATTGATCGAAGTGGGGAAGATGGTAATGGATGTGAATCGCATGGTTGTTTCTTATAGCGATAAACCCATCGACCTCACGGTCACTGAGTTTTGGATGTTGCATGCAATTGTAAAACATCCCGGGCATGTCAAGAGCCGAGAGCAACTAATGGACGATTCAAAAATGGTCGTGGACACCACCACGATAACTTCTCATATAAAGCGGATCCGCAGAAAATTCAGTGAAATAGATGCAGAATTTGACAGTATTGAAACTGTTTACGGCATGGGTTATCGCTGGAAACTTTCTGTATAGCCTTGCTTGCTATGACACTGCGCAAAAAGATACTGTTATTCGGCCTTTTATTGCTGCTGTTTCCCAACATCGCTTATCTTTATTTCAGTAGCACGCAGGACTACCTCTTAGCAGGACAAAGGCAATCACTTTTACACTCGGCCAATACCATTGCCACCATGCTACATGAGCGGCCAATGTTGTTTGTGGATAAAGACAGTGGCTTTTTGACACTGCAAAACAAACGGCCGCTGCAAATCGCAAAAATCGACAGGCCAATACAACTAGACGGCAATTTTTCTGATTGGCAGGGAGATAATGTGCAATGGCAAAGGTTTGCGGGAGACGCGCTCCTAGAGCAATCAATGGTTTACAACCAAGCATCATTGACCTTCGAACACGCGCTAAGCGAAAGAGGGGATGCTATTTATGCTGCTTTTAAGGTAACCGATGATACGGTCGTTTTTAGACCTACAAATAGCGTAAGTATTGATAAGAACGATTTTTTACTGCTGGTGTTATCCAACGCTGAGGGCGAACTGTTTCGTTACATGGTGGCGCCTGTAGAACAAGGTTGGGTCAATGCCTACTTGCTTCAAGACAACCAAATTGCCTACTTACCCGCAGCACTTGAAACGAGAATTCAAGGACAATGGCGCCTGACAGAGAACGGGTACGCAATTGAGCTTCGTTTCGATAAGGATATGTTTAATCAAAAACTGGCATTTGCGATTGGTGATATTGACGATGTTGAAAGTAGAGAATTGAATTTTCTCATTGGTACCAGTAGACCTGAAAACGTTGATAATTTGCAATCGGTTGTCAATGCATCACCAGAGTTAGTTGATGCATTGGAAAGTCTTGATTATGCCGATTCTCGCATTTGGATCATTGACAGAGCAAAACGCGTTTTAACTGTCCAGGGTAATTTGAATGAAGACACCAGTATGCCGCTGCAAGCAAAAAGAGAAGCTTGGCTTGAGTTGCTGCATCAGTTTTTCATCCCGCTCTATAGGTTATTCTTCTCAGATATTTCGCTTGAGTTTGACGATGAATGGAAAGATGCTTTTGTCATTGAATCGCCTATTGTCGAGTTGGCTCTATCGGGCATTAACGGGGTTATCACACGCCCAACGTCAAACC
>JBCDMA010000406.1:0-2744 GCA_038744645.1 Pseudomonadota bacterium
CCGCAGGTCGGTATCAGTGAACGATTTTTTATCATGAGTTCACATCCCAATGAGCGCTACCCATATGCACCTGAAATGCCGATAACAGCCATTATAAACCCTGAAATACTGTCTTATTCAGAGGAAACTCAAAAAGGCTGGGAAGGTTGTTTGAGTGTGCCTGCACTGCGAGGCAATGTACCGAGACATAAATGGATAAACGTCAGATACTTCACCGAAGACAATGACTGCGTTGAAACTGAATTCGACGATTTCCTCGCTCGTATTTTTCAACATGAATTAGACCACCTTGATGGTGTTCTCTTTACGGACCGATTGGATTCGATGCGCGATCTTATGAATGAGAAAGAGTGGTATAGACAAATAATCGCGCACGAAAACAAAGACACATAAAAAGCGCTGCAGTAGCCAGTTAATCATAAAACATAAGCGCTTCATTACAACATTCTCAAACCAACGATATTGAATAGGAAATAGGCTGGAAAGCTCAACCCTATGACCACAGACATTAATATGCAGCTGATCAGAGCACGTGTCGATATTGTCCTGTTTTTGTTGCTGTGGTTGCGGTGCGATTCAAAGCGTTCAAACAGCATTTTTATCGTGTTGATAATAAACAATATGCCAACGAGCATGATTGCATTTAGTACGGCAGCTAGTACCACCGCTCTAGACGTGTCTCCATTTGCCCAATCTATATAACCGATGGCGGCCATGCTTTCATATCCGGCAAATAGCACAAAGGGTATTGATATAACAAGCAGCCCATTAGTCACGGATAATATCTTGGCTCTATGAGTTATAGAGCTTTCAGGTTTTGTAAAAACGGCAAACGCGCCTAGAAACATTATCCCAAGACTTGTCAGCAGTAGTGCGAACGCAATATTCGGGTTTTGGAATCCCTCGACTTTGCGAAAAGACGATGCTGGACTTGTATGCATAAAGATATTGTCCATTGACGCTGGCTTTCTAAAGATAACACGCCTATCCCCATCTATTTCGTCGAAAACGCCTGCTGCTATTTGGGTATATTCACGTCTACCTACCGACAAGATTTCGGTCTCTTGATTGTATGTAACCTCTGTGGTTCGGACTGCGGCGAACAATGCGGTAATGGCACCCATAGAACGCCTTTCGGTCCAATAGGTGCCGACTATTCGCGCAATTTCACCAATAGCGTCATTTCTCTTATTATTTGGCGTAACAATTGGATGAATTCTTTCCCCGAGAAAAGTATCGGTGAAGCTTGTAAAGTATCCAGGCAATTTAACTTCCTTGTCTTTTGACTCTTTGTCATTCTTCGCAGCCAATCTGCCAACATCGAAGAAAGAGCCGAGTACATCACCGAATGAAGGCGATGCGGAACCTCTTATTACCGAAAAAAGAAAGCCTAGGTTAAATTCAGGTAGCATTAGCATATAGCTTTGCGTTCCCGGAAGCCCGCAGCCGTGAGACACAACCTTTATGCGCGTTGAGCCCACATCAACACCAGTGTACTTCTGTGGAAAAAGGTGCAAACCTGAGCCAGAGTCACCACTGTGATTTTGATATTGGCGAGTTTGCATTTTTATCTTTAGTTCATTAGACAAAATATCGACATACTTGCGACTGCTTGTATCCGCAAGGAAACTAATATATTTCAGCATGTCTGCTGGCGTCGCGATCAATCCACCAGACGCTGCAGTCAATGGATGTTTAGGATAAAAAGGGATTGCTTGCAATTCACCGTTGGGAAAGCGTCCGTATGGTTGCACGAGGTTCTCAGGAATGCTTAAGTCATGATGAATAAGTGCATCTTCCATTTGCAAAGGCTGGAGAATATTCTCCTTTATGTAATCACTAAACACCTGACCGGTCACGTCTTCTAACAAAACACTCTGCAATGCAACACCAAGGTTCGCATATTGAGAAATTGTATTAGGTGGTAGCTCAAAATTCTCTGTAAAAAATGATTCAACATCCGCAGCGCTAAGTGGCACAGGAATATCGATTTTTGTGCCCTGTGGGCTGTAGTGCCCTGCCATACCGGAAGAATGTGTCATAAGGTTACGCAAGGTAATCTTGTTTGCAACATCGTTTGGAATTTTCCAACGCTTTAGGTATCGCGATATCGGCGTATCGATAGACTCGATTTGACCTCGCTCAATCTGCTGCAATAGCGCGACTGCATTCATGCTCTTTGTGGTTGAACACAGCCTGACTTTTGACTTGTAGGGATCAAACGCGATCCTGTTGGCGAGATCCTGGTACCCATATCCTCTTAAAATTATTACTTCGCCATTCTGCACCATGCCAAAAGCAGCGCCATTTATGATGCCTTGGTCCATTGCTTTGGTGAAGTAATCGTCTGCCCATTGCTCCAGTTTTAGAATGTTTAAAATGGACGGCTGGTTCTTGAGCGCGTCGGATAAAGCCCGTTGACTATCTGGGGCATCTTCTAGACGATTTGCCTGCGCAATTACACTTAATGACGCAAGTATAAGAAATAAAAAAACGGTAATTTTTAATCGGGCGTGTAGCTCTTGTGTTTTACGCTTAAGTAGATTCATATACTCAATATTGAACGTTGATAGTAGCAATGGCAAATTAGTTTCGAAGGAAACCATTCATTGGAGTATTTTCAACGCAACAATGCTACATAAAACATAAACACCCATTGTTTGCTCATTAAAAATACGTCCGTGACACAGTATTTCTGTATGTAAACTAATATACAGATATTAATAGCATTTAGTGTTTTTTAC
>JBCDMA010000407.1:0-2738 GCA_038744645.1 Pseudomonadota bacterium
ATGGGGAAATGAACTCGGAGGAATTCGCCATCCATTTATTGACGAGCCACTGGCTGCTTTTCTACCCTGGGCAATTCGCAATCAAGGCTTTGCACCCAATGAATTGATGGATTTCAAAGGGGCATTAATACTAATGAGTAAAAGCAATGTGTTGGATCGCTATGACAGCTGGGATGCATACCTCACTAAACTAAATGTCGCTATTGATAACGCGATTGAGGAAAGAGTGTTATTACCAAGAGACAGAGAACGGCTCATTGAGCAAGCGCGCTGGCTATGGGATAAGGTAATGGCCTCGCAGTCAAACGAATAACTTATTGTATTCGTCTGGGGTTAAGCGCTTTATCCCCAGTCAAAGGTCCATTCGTTTGATAATCCTTCAATTTCAAATCTATCCACCCTGGCTTGCTTATTTTCCCTGAGCTCTACCCATTTACTCCAGACAGATTCAACGCTGAATTCGTCTTGCACCCTTTCAACTAATTCAAAACTATCTCCGGCCTCAACATCGCCTTCCTCTATCACCCGGTAATACCAACCGGTTCGATTTAACGCAATCATCAAGCTCATCATGTGCGCATTGCCCACGTGGTGATTCACTTTCCAACACGGCATTCTCGGTTGACTCACCTGCAGCTTTGCTGTGCCGATTTGATAAATATCACCGATAAAAACACTGCCATCTTCCATGCCAGTACTGGAAAAGTTTTCGCCTACGCAGGGTTGAGAGAATTTTAGCTTCAAGTGAGGAAGTGCTTCGATGAGCGAATGATAGTTTTCGAATGGGTACTGATAAACGGCTTTATCAAGGCCACCGTGTACACGACTATCAGCTTGAAAATCACCGGTTAACCCGAGATTGCTAACTGCCACTTTACCGCTTGCGGGTAATTTTACAATGCCAGTGGGTGTATTCGCTTGTCCGATGGTGCTTTTTGCCGCCAGCAGCACTGTTTCTAGCTTCATTCCTAAACCTCATCCAATTCTTCTTTTACTTGTTGAATAATATTGTAGTAAATCAAATCGTAGTGCCCACCTGACGCTTTTGCTTTTTTCAATATCTCATTAAAAATGGCATTTGCCTTCTCGGACTGTCCTTGCGCTTTGAGAAACTGTGCAAAGTAAAAAGATGCTTTTGGTCCGGTAAAATATTGGTGCAAGGTTTCAAATTCGTGGACGGCGTCATCCACTTGATTCAATCCTGCAAGGGTACGAGCGTATAATAGATGTGCCTCAGGGTTTTCATACTCGGGGTTATTTTGGATGAGTTGGTCTAGGATAGATTTTGATTGTTCAAATTGCTTCAGCTCAAAGCTGCATTTCGCTGCACCGTACATCAACTCAGGATCATAACGATGCTTACCCACCGCAATTTTTTCAAATAGCGCTTTTGCTTGACCATATTCACCGTTATTAAGGTATTTTTCAGCTTGCATCAACTCTGTGTCGAAACTTGAATTTGTGTTTTGCTGACTGTTTATAGTTGTGAAGTCAGCATTGACAACATTTTCATAATTGCGGCTTGTAGCAGTTAGGCGACGAGATTGTTTTAACTCCGGTAGCATTACAAAAAAGAAGTAGGCAATGCCGCTTAAAAAGGGAATCAGTAAGAATGCCCATATCCATTGGGTGTTTTTGCCGGTTTTAATGACATGAATAAGCAATAATAATTGGATAATGCTCGCTACAATCAAAAAAAGCATAGCTTAGCTTTCTCCCGAAAAAGAAGACGTGTTTCCTTTGAATCCTAACACTAGTTCTCAAAAGGTAAAGGAGACTCGTCCTGTTATTGCTCAAATCTCTTTTTAACCTTTTGGCCTAAGATTTCGACTTGAGCTGACATCATATAACGGTCATCACAGTAGGAAGTTTCAGCTAGCGCCAAAACTGCGCTCGTTTTTGAAGCGTTAACTGCCACAATAGTTCTTGCAAGCACCAAAGTGATAGAATAGTATCACTTTCATGAAAACAGAACTTGTCACTACATTAAAGCGTCAGGCCACAAAAATACTCGCTGACTTACATGAATCTAAAGAGCCTGTATTAATAACTGAGCATGGGCAACCCTCGGCTTACCTTGTTGATGTTCATGATTATGAAATGATGCAAAATCGAATGAAGATACTTGAAGGTATCGCTCGCGGTGAAACTGCTATATTTGAAGGACGCACATTTACAGAAACCGAAGCGGAAGAGAAACTGAGTAAATGGCTCAAGTAATATGGACTGAGCCCGCACTTGAAGACATTAACGAAATCGCTGAATACATAGCATTGGATAATCCAATTGCCGCTAGAGACCTTGTGAGGAGATTAATTGAGTCAGTGAAAAGGCTTAAGGAGTTTCCAGAATCTGGGCGAGTACCACCTGAATTTGATGATTTCCGCTACCGAGAGTTAGTAGTTGGACCATGTCGAATTTTTTATAGAGTTGATGACACAACTATTTTCGTTCTATACGTCATGCGAGGTGAGAGAGCATTTCGGAATTTCATATTGGAGGATAGGGGTAGAAGCGGCAGTTAACAAGTTTCTGCGGAAGGGCAGAATTGTTGTCTTTCATGCTTGTGCATCAACGCCGCTAATCCTAATATGCCCCTGAGAAAAGCGTTATCTGCATACGATAGGGAAGTTATGAGAATTCTTCTGGCTAGACACGGGCACACAAATTTTAATGAACTGGGTCTTTGCAATGCAGATCCGAAGGTTGAAGTATTTCTAACAAAAAAGGGAATTGAG
>JBCDMA010000408.1:0-2691 GCA_038744645.1 Pseudomonadota bacterium
AAAGGTGCCCTCTCTCGCTCACATATCGAGGAAAACACATCCAGATTCTCAGGTGAGATAGACAAAACATAGCGCTCTTGAGATTCGTTACACCATGTCTCCAGCGGTGACATACCGGATTCTGCACATGAAATATTGGTTAATTCAAAATTGCCGCCGCGCCCCGCATCGTTAACCAATTCCGGAAACGCGTTGGACAGGCCGCCCGCGCCCACGTCATGAATGAACTGAATGGGATTTTCCTCGCCAAGTTGCCAACAGCTATCAATGACTTCCTGACAACGTCGTTCCATCTCAGGGTTATCTCGCTGTACTGATGCAAAATCCAGATAAGAATCACCTTGCCCTGAACTTACAGACGACGCGGCTCCGCCACCCAGACCAATATTCATTGCTGATCCTCCAAGACAAATAAGCAGCGCGCCTTCGGTGATCTCGCCTTTTTGAATGTGCTCTCGACGAATGTTTCCAATACCGCCTGCTAACATCACCGGCTTATGGTAACCCCGTACTTCAACACCATTAAAACTATTTACTTGTTGTTCGTACGTTCTAAAGTAACCAAGAATGTTGGGGCGACCAAATTCATTGTTGAAAGCAGCAGCGCCAAGCGGCCCCTCTGTCATAATGTCTAAAGCATTTACGATGCGATCTGGCTTTCCATATGCTTGCTCCCACGGTTGCGTCGCTTCAGGCAAGTTAAGGTTAGAGACACTAAACCCGACTAGCCCCGCTTTCGGCTTCGCCCCGATTCCTGTTGCACCTTCGTCTCGTATCTCTCCACCAGAACCTGTTGCTGCGCCGGGGAAAGGTGAAATCGCCGTGGGATGGTTATGGGTTTCGACTTTCATCAAGATATCAATATTTTCGTGCTGAAAGTCGTACTGCTTTGTTTCATTGTCTGGCAGAAATCGTCCTGCTTGAAAACCTTGCATGACAGCAGCGTTATCTTTGTATGCTGAAAATACGAAATCCGGTGTTGTTACGTAGGTTTTTTTTATCATCTTAAACAACGACGCTTCTTGTTTTGCGCCGTCAATAGTCCAATCTGCGTTAAAAATCTTATGCCTACAATGCTCTGAATTTGCCTGAGCGAACATATAGAGCTCAATGTCGTTAGGATCTCTTTCTAGACGCGTAAAACTGCTGTAAAGGTAATCTATTTCGTCATCAGCAAGCGCCAAACCCAAGTGTTGATTCGCATCTTCAAGCGCCGCCCTTCCTTTTGAAAGAACGGGGATAGAAGATAGTTTTTTTGGTGTTGGGTGAGAGAAAAGCGTAGATAGACTATCTTCATTTTCAATTACCTGTTCGGTCATTCTATCGTGTATGACCGCTTTAAACGCATCCAGCGCGTCAGTTGATTCTGTTGCGACTGAGTATTTTATACCTCGCTCTATACGCACCACCGTATCCAAACCACAAACATTCGCGATATCAGTCGCCTTGCTTGACCAAGACGATAAAGTGCCCTGCCTCGGGAACACGTAAAACGTATGTGGAAGTGACTTAGACTTTCTCGCTTTTGCGCCGTACGTGAGCAGCTTGTCTAAGATCCCAGCTTGTTTTTTAGATAGTTCCGCGCTGACCTCTACAACATGCAAAAAAGTTGCCTCTACATTGGCAATGGTATGGCCTTGTGATGCCAATTTTTTTTGTAGTTTAGATATCGTAAAGCTGGAAATCGCCGAGCGACCTGGAAGTACAAGCATTATATTATTCCGTAGAAAGCAAAATTCAAAAGCGCTTTCTTATTGAGGTAAGTATGAATTTGTCAACAGCGCGGGATTATAGAATATGAGGACCTAATTGATAAGCCAAGATTGCGTATTAACGGGAATTTTGACAATATCGTACCAAACGGACTTGTTGAATAATCACCTCGTGGACAATGATCAAAAATTTGTTGAGTAAATATCTCTTTTTGACGCCTTTTATAGTGCTCAGCATTGCGCTGTTAGGCTGCACGCAGTATCAATTTGAGAACACACTCAAGCAAATTATTGAAAAAGGTGTGATACGCGTAGGCAGTCTATATGGGAGTACCTCCTATTATAATGGCGCTGTGTCGACGGAAGGGTTCGAATATGAACTCGCAAAGGGATTCGCTGATCACCTTGGCGTTAAACTCGAAGTTTATCCTTATCACAGCTTTGATGAGCTAGAGCAACAATTGGCCGAAGGCAGACTGGATCTGATTGCTGCTAACGTGACAATGACCGAAGAGCACAAAAATGTATATACGTTTGGCCCTGCCTATCAATCAACCGTTTTCGAACTTGTTTACAAAAAAGGAAGATTGCGCCCTCGTAATTTTTCCCAGTTAAAAGGGACACTCAAAATCACTGATAATACCCTTTACAGAGAAGCTCTGAGGCGCGCGAGTGAGACCTACGATGTCGAATGGGATGAGACCAACGAAAAAGATGTAGAAGAACTGCTGGAAATGGTGGCATTGGGCGAATTGGATTACACCATCTCAGATTCAAATATTTTGAATATTGCACGTCGACGGTATCCAAATCTAGGCATCGGTTTTTCAGTGACCGACCCTTTACAAGTGGGATGGGTTTTGGACAGTGCATCAGATGATTCACTTCGCGCTGCGCTTATTGAGTTCTTTGGTACCATGCAGCAAAACGGTCAGTTATCCGCGCTAGAAGACCGTTATTTTGGACATGTCAGAAAATT
>JBCDMA010000409.1:0-2680 GCA_038744645.1 Pseudomonadota bacterium
AGTTTGCTGAATCATCTCATTGAGTCGTTTGATATGTGCATCATCCATGCGCTGCAACGCATTGCCATCGTGAAAACTATCACCTAAGCATAGAACTGAAGTCGGATCGTATCGCTCAATGGCCAAATGCATGCGCGCTAGCGTCTCTTGCGTATCGAATCTAGGAAGCGGGTGCGCAAATTGCGTGAGAAAACTACCCTTCTCAAAATGCAAATCGGAAAACACCAACATGTCATGTTTTGGCCAGAATAATGCGCCTGCACCATCCAACAAAAAGTGTTGCTGTGCAAATTGCGCTGGGATGGCATAGTGGTCAGTGACCAGTTCGGTTAATGTGTTGTGTTCTATCATGACTGTTTAATTATGACACCGAGACAAATTCATGCTTGTGATAACAAAGCCCTTATATCTTCCATCATATCTTCGGCTTCCTGATACAGTGATGCTTGCTCCAGCATGGCTTGCATTCCAGCGCCTGTCACACGCTCACTGCGCACATCAAGCACAATAGGAATTGCCATAGGTGAGGGTTTAGAAAGCTTAACAAAGTCTACTGCCCCATCAAATCGAATGAGTAGATCCGCAGTGCGCGCTAAATCCAACAACTCTCGCTCTGCATCTTGGCGAGTGACTTTCAGTAATACGTGGTCCTTGTCGTATTCGCGTAACGTATCATAGATAAGGTCTGTCGAAAATGTGACTTGTCGCATTGTCTTTTTTTGACTGTGATACTGCTGCTCGATGAGACCACTGACAACGGCAACGCGTCTAAACGAGCGTTTCAGCATTGCCGCTTCTAACATCCAGTTTTCGAGTTCGTCGCCCAATATATCAGGGCTAAATAACGCGCTGATATGCTGTGATTGGATGGGTGATATTGAGCATATGGACAGGCCGTAATCGGTCACTGAGAAACTCAACGGATTGAGCTGCATTTTCTCCATGCGTTTCGTCATCAGCATGCCCAGCGTTTGATTGGCCTTACGCCCTTCAAATGTGTAAAACAATGCATATTCGGCCTGTCGGTAGGGAAATTGCTCAATAAGCACACGACTGGGCATGGGTAATTGTGAAAAGTCCTTTTGAAGCTGCAACCAATCAATGACTTGTTTGGGTAAGCTTTGCCATTTTTCGGGGGTATTGAGCAATTGTCTAACGGCATCTGCTAGATAGGTAGATAGTGGCATTTGGCCGCCCACATAACTGGGTATTTTAGGCTCACGTGCCTTGCCAGGCTTTGCCTCTAGGATCATGTCTCGTACGCCTTCAAACACCAACACTTCACCGGCAAAGAAGAATGTATCGCCTTTGACTAATTGATTTGCAAAGTATTCTTCCACTTCACCAATGATCTTACCGCTGTGCTTACGCGAGAGTCGTTTTACCCGAAGCCGTCCTGCCTCAACGATAGTACCGATGTTTTGTCGGTGTCTTGCGATCACTCGCTTATTCGCCGGTTCGTATGTTTTTGGTGCTGTTTCGACAAGACGGTTATATCGTTCATAGCTACTAAGGGCGTAACCGCCATCCTGTGTAAACGCAAACAATTGTTCAAACGTCTCTCTATCCAATCCGCCGTAAGGCGCTGCATCCAACACTTGCATATAAAGTGCTTCAGGTGACGATGGCTCACTGCAAAGACAATTCAAAATAAACTGCGGAATGATATCTAGCGCACCGCTCATCGGTGTATCACTATCGAGTTCACCCTTTTTTATTGCATCAATGGCTGATAGACATTCCAACGCTTCAAACCTGTTAGCAGGAACGAGCAGTGCCTTGCTGGGCTCATTCATCCTATGATTTGAACGTCCAATGCGCTGTAGCAAACGACTCACCCCTTTTGGCGCACCGACTTGAATAACGAGTTCGACATCTCCCCAGTCTATACCTAGCTCTAGTGCGGACGTTGAGACAACGGCTTTCAACTGACCAAGCGACATCAGTTCTTCGGTTTTTATTCGTTGCTCTTTGGACAGAGAGCCGTGATAAATTGCAATGGGTAATCCTTTTGTGTTTTCTTCCCAAAGTGCTTGAAAAATTAACTCTGCTTGTGCGCGAGTATTGACAAATACCAGGCTTGAATTGGCTTTTTCAATGGCTTGATACACCTCCTTCATGGCGTACTTTGCCATATAACCGCCAAACGGCATCCGCGTTTTACTGGTCAAAATCCGAATGCGCGGTTTTACTCTTGCTTTTGCAATAACAAGCTCGCAGGGTTCGCCACTTTTCCCTAACCATCCTGCGATCTGCTGAGGATAAGCCACGGTGGCAGAAAGCCCAAAGCGAATAAAATCCGCATTCAAAGCGCTCAATCTCGCCAGCGCCAAGGCGGTAAAATCGCCGCGTTTACTGTTAGCGAAACTGTGGACTTCATCAACAATAATGCACTTCAATGAACAAAACAGTGCTCCAGCATCTGCATAGCTAAGCATCAGCATCAGCGACTCAGGCGTGGTTAACAAAACATCAGGCGGGTTTTTACGCTGTTGGCTGCGCTGATAAGCAGATGTATCCCCTGTGCGGGATGCAACCTTAATATCGAGCTTCATGTCATTGATGGGTGTATTTAAGTTCCGTTGGATGTCGTAAGTCAGTGCTTTTAGAGGCGAAATATATAAGGTGTGCAAAACACGTTTTTTAGGGCGATTGCGATGAAGATCAATCAAGCTTGGCA
>JBCDMA010000410.1:0-2672 GCA_038744645.1 Pseudomonadota bacterium
AAAGTACAAACAGAAAATGGTTGGTTTGCCGCAAGACCTTCGGGCACAGAGATGGTTTACAAGATTTATGCGGAAAGCTTCAAAGGAACAGATCATTTAAGCCTGTTGATTGAAGAAGCTGAACAAGTTGTCGCTATGGCTTTCGAGTAGATGTTAAATAAACGCAATTAAAACATAATTAAATTGTTAAAAATGCAAGTATGGAATATAGATATATCGAAATAGATTAATAATTTTACGTTTTAGTAACATCCATACGTATTCATTCCACTATAAAGGGCCTCTTGGTCCTTTTTCTATATTACACTTCGAAAAAATCTCCTTGGATGAAGACGTTGAAAAATTCCTACAAAACGATAAGTACCTCAGATATTACCCGGAAACTGACGAAAGCGGATTTTAAGGCTGCCGTGTTGCATCACCTGCATTGTCGCCTCGGTACAGACGAAAACAAGGCAGACAGCCATGCGTGGTGGAAGGCAGTGAGCGCAGCAGTGAATGAAATGCTGCTTGAACGTTTGTGCAATACTCAAAAAACGCATTACATGAATGATACACGTGCCGTGCACTATTTCTCCGCAGAATTCTTAATGGGACGTTTGTTGTCTAATAACATGCACAATCTTGAGATCTTCAACGTCGCATCAGATTCGCTCGAGGAGCTCGGTGTCACTTTAACTGACGTGTTAGAAGAAGAGCCCGATATGGCGTTAGGCAACGGTGGCTTGGGCAGGCTCGCTGCGTGCTTCGTGGATTCGCTCGCCACCATGCAGTACCCAGCAATCGGTTACGGCATTCACTATGAATATGGGTTGTTTCGACAAGAGATAAAATACGGTGCACAAATCGAAAGACCTGACAATTGGCGTGACTACGGTAACCCATGGGAGATTTGCCGCCCCGAATCCATACAAGAAGTCTCTCTTTATGGTTACGTTGAGACAAAATATCTTGACGATGGAAAGATAGTCAAGGAGTGGCATCCGGGCTCCATTGTCAAAGGCGTGCCATGGGATATTCCCGTTGTAGGTTTCGGCGGTAACACCGTCAATATACTGCGACTTTGGCAAAGCCAAGCATCCAGTTTTTTCAACTGGGATGTGTTCAATGCGGGCGGTTATGTGGATGCGCAACGCGAAAACGTAGAGGCCGAAACCATTTCAAAAGTGCTGTATCCCAATGATGAAACGCAAGCAGGTAAAGAACTCAGGCTTATTCAACAGTACTTTTTCAGCTCTTGTTCGTTAAAAGACATCATCAGGCGGTATAAGCGCGCGCACGGCGACGACTGGTCTGCATTCTCCAACCAAGTCGTCATCCAACTTAACGATACCCACCCGGCCATTGCAATACCGGAGCTGATGCGCATCCTCGTAGATAGAGCTGAATTGTCATGGGATCAAGCATGGTCTATATGCACGAAGACGTTCGCTTACACCAATCATACATTGTTGCCTGAAGCATTAGAGAAATGGCCGGTGCGGATGATTGAAAAGATCCTGCCCAGGCACATTGAAATCATTTATGAGATTAACTATCGATTCCTCAAAGACGTCGAAGCAAAGTGGCCTGGCGACAACGCAATGAAAGCTAAGCTTTCTATCATTGAAGAAAGCGATGAGAAAATGGTGCGTATGGGCAATTTGTCAGTCATTGGTTCATTCGCTGTAAATGGCGTGGCTGAAATACATTCAAAATTGGTCAAAAGCGATTTGTTCCCAGAGTTTGATGAACTCTATCCCGGCAAATTGACCAATGTGACCAACGGTATAACACCGCGACGTTGGTTAAACGCGTGCAACCCTAAACTATCAGAGCTCATCACAGACAAGATTGGTGATGATTGGTTGCTGGAGTTGGACAAACTATCACACTTGGCAAAACACGCGTCAGTTAAGTCGTTTCAAAACAAGTTCATGAAGGTCAAGCAGCAAAACAAAGATGCATTGGCAGATGAAGTGTTCAAGCTCACTGGCGTGAGAATCAACAACAAAGCGATTTACGATATTCAGATCAAGCGTCTACACGAATACAAGCGACAACACCTCAACTTACTGCATATTCTTGCCCTTTATCGTCGTCTATTGGAAGATCCGACACTCGATATGCATCCAAGGGTGTTCCTGTTTGGCGCAAAAGCCGCACCGGCATATACGCTTGCAAAATACATTATTTTTGCCATCAACAAAGTCGCAGACAAAATAAACAATGACTCACGCGTAAACAAAAAACTACAAGTCGTTTTCTTGCCAAATTACCGCGTGTCACTTGCTGAAAAGATGATACCGGCAGCAGATGTATCTCAACAAATCAGTACCGCAGGAAAGGAAGCGTCTGGGACCGGTAACATGAAACTGGCATTGAACGGTGCAGTTACCATTGGCACGCTAGACGGCGCAAACATTGAAATCGCGGAAGAGGTGGGTGACGACAATATTTTCATCTTTGGGCTAACTGTGGATGAAGTTAACGCACTGCGTCGCGACGGATACAATCCATACGATTATTACTATGCCAACAGCGAGCTTAAAGCGGTTCTAGACTGGTTAGAATCTGACTTTTTCACGCCAGGAGAACCGGGCGCACTAGCATCAGTAAAACACAGCCTATTAAGCGGCGGCGATCCCTATCTTGTGCTGGCGGATTTTGAATCTTATAGCGAAGCAAACAAA
>JBCDMA010000411.1:0-2660 GCA_038744645.1 Pseudomonadota bacterium
CTGTTGTTTCCGAAACGAACCAAAGTTCCTCTGTCTCATTTTTAAGAAACCCAGATACCATGTCATCGAGATATTCAGATGGGAACATCTGATTTTCATCGACGATGTGTTTTGCTGATTGTAAGTCTGCATTTTTTAATTTGCGAATGATTGTATTTGTATTCAACGTTGTAATCTCATTTTATTTAAACAATAAAGAACCGCTCAAAAATAACGCTTATTTTCGAGGGATAAATATCTAGCGAAGACTTCACTAGTCGTTGATTACAATCGTTTTCAAAAAATGCCTAAGAATTATAGATTATTGCTATATGAAAATAGCATTGTGATGCTAACGCAATGCACCGTGCAGAGCAACACAGTGAAAACCACAATCAAAGGCTCGAGCGTGCGATTAGGGTTGCACTTTAAGTTCGATCCAATTCCGCCGAAAATTTTCGTTCTCGTCGGTATCTAAGTAATCCACTCGGGTTTCACTTCTAAATTCATCATCAACAAAGGTATCTGTAATGGTCAACAATGCATCGCGTTTGTCGTCTTGTTGAACAATGTTTCTAACCACTTTCCAATGATTGTTACCAGACACTGAAAATTCGAGGATGTTATATGTGCTTGTAGATTTTCCGTTGCTTTCAAAATTTTCATCAATCCAGGCTTTTGATTTTTTTTCATAACGCATCACCGACAACGAAAAGACCTGGAACCCCGGATCGGTATAAACTCTATCAACAATTAAATTTTTACCATTTTTACTGGTTAGAAACTGAATTTCTAGAGGGATCGAAACAGGTTTTCCGCTGCCATAGTCAATATAATTGAGCTTCCCGGAGTAAGCGGCATTTAATGCTGGCAAGCGATTTGGAAGTACTTCAGCCAGTGCCTTATGTGAGTTCAAACTCATCGATATAGTAACGATGAAGAAGAAAAGTCTATGCCGTATTAGTTTCATTGTTTTTAATTCCGCTACAGTGAGTTAGCGAGTGCAAATAAAAGTATAAGAAAAACAAACGTTATCTACTACCCATGTTGCCAGCTGAGCGTTTTTGTTAGCAATTGGCCTTCTTTATTTTAATTTCTTGGAGATTACGCAATGAATGATCTGCATCACGTTGCTTGAGAGTTTGGTGTAGATTTTGCAGAAATGTTCCCATCTGATCAATTGAGAAATGGAATGCAACTTTTTAAAGCCAGAAACAAATATCGACAAGCGGAGCAAACTGCTGCATTACAGCATTTCAAACAAAACGCTAGCTCGCTCTTTATTGGCGACGAAATGCTGGTTGTGAACAAAAACATGCATTTCATGCAAGACAAAAAATTTAATGCATTGATGGATGAATTAGCGACCGCAGAGATCTATCAGGGGATGGCTTGGCGAATGCACGTTTTGATTTGGGCATGTCAGCAAGCACTTAACGTTCCTGGCGATTTTATGGAGTGTGGTGTATTCAGAGGATTCAAGTCGTATTTTTTGCTTCGCTATTTTGCTGATGAAATGAGTGCTCGAACTTATTACCTGTGCGATACGTTTGAAGGCATCGACGAAGCCAAATCTGATGGTTCGCCCATTCAAAAAAGTGAACACGATAAAGTCAACTTAAATGCGTTCGTGCAACACCGTTTCGCAGAATTTGGTCATGCAAAGATTATTAAAGGCAGCGTCCCAGAATCCTTCAAAGACGAATCCATTGAGCAACTCGCATTTTTACATTTAGACATGAATTCATATATAGCTGAACTCGGTGCTTTAGAACGATTGTGGGACAACATTTCGCACGGTGGTGTATTGATTTTGGATGACTTTGGTTTATTGTCACACAGCGCGCAAATGCACCATGAACTGCCGTGGTTGAATGCTAAGAATCATCGCGTTTTGGAGTTTCCTACAGGGCAGGGGATCGTGATTAAAAGTGAGCATGCGTTGTAATGTTGACTGAACGGCAAGTTACTGATATTCGCAGCGCTGTTTATTATGAACAGGGTTATTACGTTTTTAAAAATTTCATCGGAAAATCCGACATAGAACCTACGTGTCAATTGTGGACCAGTAATGTAGGTTATCAGTATCACGATTTTGTTCGCAACACGGAGGTCCGGCCCGGGTCGCCTAACTACGCGTACCGTCGCCCTAGCGAAAGCGATTTTGCTTATTGCAACCACATTTGGAATCCAGCATTGGACCAAAAATTACATCATTGGGCTTTTGATATTCAACAATTGCGAAATTCCATAGAAGGCCATCCCAACTATTATGGGTTGCACGAATCAACCGGAGCGGCCTTGCAGTATCGCGTTTGCCGTAGTGTCTCTTCTGGACAAATTGTGCATAAACACGCTGATTTTTTTTCTGAATACCGAAGTGACCCAACCGGAGATCATCGTTTTGACCCAAGACGCTGCCAGGCAACGCTTTTCCTTTCAGATTACGGCAAAGACTATACGGACGGCGGATTTAAACTATGGCGAGACAATAATGCTGAACCCATTCTATTCGGAAAGAATGTGGAATGTAGCGCGGGAGATTTAGTCATATGGCGCTATTCTATCCCACATGAGGTATCCGGGCTAAAGTGTATTAACGCTGACAAAGGGTTCTTGCGGGTTATTTTTCCATTGTTTGATATGCCAGAAGGAGAACCGTCGCAGTGAACGTACCTGAA
>JBCDMA010000412.1:0-2576 GCA_038744645.1 Pseudomonadota bacterium
GCGGTTCATTGGAAACATAGATATTGAGATGTTGAACAATGACACGAAATTACTGACGGACGATCATGCACCTGTAGAGTTTTTAGGGCTATAACAAATGAATTCAAGTTTCAATTTTAGAGTAGGGTTGCTGCTAGTAGCCTTCGTAGAGGGCTTTCTTAGCATGGGTTTTCAGCTTGTAGCCAACAGACTCCTTGCACCCCATTTTGGATCTTCGCTTTACGTGTGGGCATTCTTAATTTCTACATTCCTACTCGCCTTTTCGAGTGGCGCTTTTCTTGGTGGTTGGATCTCAAGCAAAATTAAAGACAATGTAAAACCAGCCATAACGGTCGCAGTCGTCGGTTCAGTTGCCTTTTTGTTTACCGCTTTGTTTGGACGGTACCTACTACAAACACTGGAGCCTGAAATCGACAGTTTGATCCTAGGGTTGGCAATATTCTGTCCGTTGTTATTTTTCATACCCGTGTTGAGTTTATCTTGTTTGCTTCCGGTACTGACTCAGTTAAACACCCAGCATTTCAACGCCGGATTATCTGCAGGATTGATTTGGGGTATATCAACGATCGGCAATGTCGCCGGCGTAATGCTCACCGTATTTTTCTTGATCCCGCAGTTTGCCACGTCTAATTTGTTGTATTTATGGAGTTTACTGGCAATAGTGTGCTTTGTTTGGTTCATCGCTGTTGCGACTCAAAGCGCTAAGACACAAGCTAGTAATCGCGCACTCACCAATGCACAAGCGGCGCATTAAAAACCCAGAATTAACGAGACTGTAGTCGCGGTTTGATATAACTGATACTTTTCTAACAACACTCCCTTCTTAAAACTACGCTTCTTTCAAAAGGAAGAAGCGTCTTATCATTTTTAAAAAATCAAAGACGCAAAATGAACCCGACGGACTTGCCAGGGCATCTCAGTAATAAATAGCGAACAAGGAATTGGATGCAGCCTCATGAACCTCGCAGGACGCCTCGCTTGCACACTGAGCAAAATACAATGAAACCGCTCTACTACACCATTACATCTGTCGTGGTATTAGCGTTTATCGTCAGAGCAGTGACCCACTACGACGACGGAAAGGGTCTAGCGGTAATGTTTACGCTATTGATTGGCATCGCAGTATTTTGGTTCTTTAGAACGCCTAATACCGATAAGTAAAAGTAACTATATTGCGCTTTATTGAGAGAAATAGGAACAATGACTCACTTAGACCAAGATAAAAAAATCCATGCGATCGGAGTGGTGCGTAAGTCGTCCGATGATCTTGAGATAAAAGGTGCTATTCCAGTATTGTTTTCTCCAGCATTACCTGTCATTTCGGGGGGCAAGTATTGACTTTTTACATCACCCTATATCTGCTAACAGCAGGATTCTTTTATATATTAATCAGCTGGTTACAAGTTAGAGGCAAGTTTGACTTGATTAAACCTATTCCTTTTAGAATTCTCGGTTCGATACTCTGGCCCGCTATTGTATTTGGTCTTGCATTTGTTCATACGATCGGCCCTGCATTAAAACTTGCGGACAAGTGCTGTCGTTGGCTCAAACACTAAAGAAACAAATGCAGCATCGCCTTTACCATGATGCTGCATTTGCTTGCTGCATATCAAAACGCCAAGCATCTGGAGTGGAGTCCTCTTTAAGCAAAGCGCCCGTGGGAATACATGGATATAACTGAGCGTAGCTTTTTACCTCAGTTCCTTGCACGCGACGATTGATGTGTTTTGGCTTTAATTCATGTAGTCCATTCAATCCCGCTGCACCGACGAGCTCTACCAAATTGCTGACGGTTTCTTTTTGAAAATTGGCCACACGCTCAGATTTATCAGTGACCACTATTGCTTTGTTTCGAGATGGATTTTGTGTCGCAATGCCGGTGGGGCAACGATCAGAATTACAGGTTCTTGCTTGAATACAACCTAACGACATCATCATGCCGCGGGCTGAGTTCACCGTATCAGCGCCTAATGCCAACGCGCGCAAGATGTGAAAAGCAGAAAACATCTTCCCAGACGCGATGATTCTAATTTTATCTTTGAGACCAAAGCCAATCAGTGCGTTGTTTACAAAAATAAGTCCATCGCGCAAGGGAGAGCCGACGGAATTGGTCATTTCAGTTGGTGCAGCACCCGTACCGCCCTCACCGCCGTCAACCGTAATAAAGTCCGGGGTAATGCCTGTCTCAATCATGGCCTTACATATTGCTAAAAACTCATCATGACGACCAATACACAGCTTGAAACCAATGGGTTTTCCGCCGGAGAGTTCCCGCAGCTGTTTGACAAATTCAAGCAGTCCAATGGGATTGGAAAACGTGCTGTGAGCTGGCGGAGAAACAACATCTTTACCCATCGGAACATGCCTGATATCTGCAATCTCTTGCGTCAACTTGGCCGCAGGTAAAATGCCCCCATGGCCCGGCTTGGCGCCTTGAGACAGCTTGATTTCAATCATTTTCACCACGTCTTTATCGGCATTCACTTTAAAGGTATCTGGATTAAAACCGCCGTTATCGTTACGGCAGCCAAAGTAACCCGTACCAATTTGCCAAACGATATCTCCGCCGTGCTCTA
>JBCDMA010000413.1:0-2538 GCA_038744645.1 Pseudomonadota bacterium
AAGATACAAAGCCCTTCTCCACTTATTCCATCCCCCAAAAAGCCTTGGCAAACGCCAGAGGTAGATTCTGTTGCGTCAATATCGGAGAGCATCATATGCAGTTCAGACACTTCTATGAGGTTCACGTTTGGGATCGGCAACTCAACAAAAACGTTCATGATCCTAGCGAGATGATCGCCTGCCATGCCCATCGCAACATTGGCCACCTCCTGATAACAGTCTCTGATACTCTCATCAAGCGCGCCTTGTTCTTCAGTGTCTTCTTCCTCTTCTTGAAAAATACCATGTCTCGAAAGCGCGGCGTGCAGTTCATTAGCACTTACAGGTTTTTTAATGAAATCTAGTGCACCAAGATCTTTTACTCTTTGCATCGCTTCTGGTTGAATATCTCCAGAAATTACGATGGTCTTTACACCAAGCGCCTGCTCCTTAATGTTTTCCAACGTTTGATAGCCGTCCATAACAGGCATGTTCAGGTCCAGTAACAATATTTGTCCTTTCCCGTCTTTTAAGGACTCAAGGGCTTCTTGGCCGTGTTTTGCAAAATGGACTTGCGAATCCAGATCGTGTGGTATACAACGCGCCACTTGTTTTCGAGCGACCATTGAATCATCACAAATTAGGACTGACAACATAGAATAATCCGTATAAAAATAAGTAATCTTGACCTTATTTTTATCGGTTACATTTGCCTAATCATGAGCAATAAAACGAAGCTATTTTCAGTTTTGACAACAGGTGCTAAATGATAAGCGAAACCGCTATTTGAAGAGTATTGGCAACATTAGAGACGTTACTAAACCGTTTATGCACAAAGACGCAGATGAAAGGGCTAAACAATACTCACTAATGCTTGCCGCGCGAGCTGTCGCTATTGCATGACCCACTGTGCCCATGGCTATACCTTCTGCAATTTGGTTGTCAATTTTAACAAGCATGGCGATGGTTGGCCCGAAAACAGCGACGACAATGCCGGTGAGGATAACAAGTACTGCTGCTAGCGATGAAATACCACCTATCAACTCTGCAGTCTGCATCGCCAAAGGCGTGGTTATTGATTTGACGAGCATCGTCATTTTTATCTGCCCATCGACATCCAGCAAGGCTACACATGACCATGACAACACTGGTGCTAATGTACCGCCAATAAGGATGGGAACAATGACTCGCCAATGTAAACTGCGCAATAAATGTAGCTGGGTGTAAAGCGGCACAGCAAGTGCCACAGTCGCAGGCCATAATAACCATACCAGCAACGCGGTGTACTGCTGAAATTCTTTGGTACTAATAGAGAAAACATGCATATATAGGAAACAAACGGCACTGGTCCCAATAATAGGGTGCAATAAAGCAAAGCGGTACTTTAAAAAGACGTTGTAAAAAAGAGTGTAGGCTATCAACGTGATCCCTAGTGACAACAGCGACATCAGCAACCAATTCATCTACCTGCGTTTCCAATTGTATATTTTGCAATCAAAAGCGTGATCAAAAATGCCAGTAAAGTTGCCACAAAGATTGCGAGCAACATCGCAATCCAATGCTCGGCAAGTGAGGATTTGAATTCGACGATAGCAATGACAGCAGGGACGAAAAAGAGTGACATATGCCCTAATAATGGTTTGCTTGCACGCACCATAAAATTAGGGATGCGTTTAACTAGAATGAAAAATAAAAGACAACCGATGCATCCGACCAAACCAACGGGGAATGAAAGCTGGAAGGTAAGAACTAGCCAGTTTGCCAGAAGATAAAAGAGTGAAAATACAGAAGTGCCAGCGGCAAATATACCTAAGCTAGATAGTACTTTCTTGGTGGACTGTAATAAACTGATCGGTGCCTTTTTTGGAATAGTCAATCTTGTATTCTTTATTGTTCAAGGTTTGAACGAAAAGCAGGCTTCTATAATCAGAAAAATTCTCCGGTGAAGCAATATCTACAACCGCAACATCCATGCGTTTAGCTTCAAGCTTATTCTTTGGCACTGTTCCGTCGAATGGTTCAATGCCGTTATGAATAACCATTAATACTGGATCTTGACGACTATTTATTAACAGTAAGTCTACCTTCCGAAGCTTGTGGATGATCGTATTTCTGCCACTTAGCAAATACGGCGCGTCTTTCATTACTTTACTCCATCTTTGTTATGAAGTGCTATACGAAAAATAGCAAAAGTTAGTATACATTTCGTATATGTTACGGCAATAACTAAATTTACTTTAGCGCAAGCAGGTAGTTAGCGTAATTTCTGACGCATTTTCACCTATTTGATGATGACATAAGTTAAAAAACTCATTATACTTCGCACCGCTTTTCAAAGTGGCCCTTTAGCTCAGTTGGTTAGAGCACCCGACTCATAATCGGTAGGTCCCGTGTTCAAGTCACGGAGGGGCCACCATTTCGATTGACTCATCCTTCAGCAATCAATAATTACTCAGTTACTAAAATGCATCTTTTTCTCACAATTCTAATGGACATAGTGATTAGACGACTCCAATTGAATCCTAAATTGAGAATTAATCAACACACAAAAGTTCAGCT
>JBCDMA010000414.1:0-2538 GCA_038744645.1 Pseudomonadota bacterium
CGTTCATAAACGTTAGGTCGCCGTTTTTGTAGACTGATAATCCATCACAGAATTCTCCATCCAGCACTAACGTTATTTCATTACCTTTATGCGTGTGTTCAGGAACACCAGCACCAGCCTCCATGAATATAAATTGTGCTAGATTACCCCCACCTATGCTCACGTTTGCGTGTGACATACGGCCTAAATAACGACTCCATGTTAAGTCTTTTTCAACGAACTTCCTAAGCGCCCTTGGTACAGAAAACGATTTTCCGTCGAATTCCATCATAGATTTTGGTTCTTGTTTAACTCGACGCCTCACGGAATGAGGAACCTCTATATCATTCGCGACGATATCGTCCATCATAGTAGCGAATTCCCTATCAAGACCTTCGTCGGCGTCTTCTGCCTCTAGCTTGTTACCGCCTCTTTCAGCAAGTGATCGCGCATACTTATCACAGGTAGGACACATATCACAATGTGCTGAAACCATTAACGACGTTGCAGGGTCCAAGGTCCCTGCAACGTACTCCTGTAACATAGAAGGTAGTGGGTGGTGTCTAATCATACTCTTTCATCATACCCTTTAACCGCTGCAGTGCAAGTCGGGTCCTTGACTTCACGGTACCAAGCGGAATATCGAGTTCGTCTGCGACCTCCTGCTGCGACTTTCCGTCAATATAAATGGCCTCAACAACGGCCTTTTGTTTGTCCGGTAAACTCTCGAAATACTGCCCGACCTCTTCTAGTGTTATTTGCACGTCCAGCTCCGCGACGCGCGGGTCTGCCGTCTGTTCACACAAAATCGGCCACAAATCATCCGAGCAAATATCTTCTTTGCGGTTTTGTAGCTTTCGCAGCATATCAAATCTGATGTTTCGCGCGATGGTGAAAATCCAGGTCGATGGCGAGCCCTTATCAGCGTCGAATAGATGCGCTTTCTGCCATACATTTGACATTGTATCTTGGACTAGTTCCATTGCGAGTGCCTCATTACCCATTTGTTTCAGCGCGTAAGAACGCAGTCGAGGAGCGAAATAACTGAACACTTTTGAGAAAGATACCTTGCAGCGGCGACGAGCAACTGTATCCAAGTAGCGAGACATTTGTGCTGCGCATTCTTTTGGTTTTGTTTCGTCTCGGCTTTGTTCGCTCAATGGAATTCCAATCAACATGTTTTCTTCCTATACGTGAACTATAGTCTAATCTCAGTATACGAAAAGAAATCCATCCTAAAAGTGAAATTAATTTAATAAAATTCATCTGACGCTCGCGACTAAGAATTTAGACTGTCTTAGGTTAAATTCTATTAAATTCAATAACATATGAAAGACTTACTCAATCAATTCATTTAGGTATTCAGCAACTTTTGCGCTACTTCCTAAATTCATGAAATGTTGCTTTTGCTCTGCCGCTAGTGGCAGAAGCTCTATCCACCGATTAATCACCCACTCGTAATCTTCAAACTTATGCGCGTTTTCATACAGCGAGTTTACATCGGAATATTTTTCGAATACCTCTTGCAGGCGCTCTGATATGCGCTCGTAATCAAAGACAGTGCCACAATCACTCCAAAGTGGCGTACGCCGACATTCGGCCATCCGCAATCCGTCATGCTCAGTACTTATATCACCTATCTGCACACACCCTTTGCCTTCGACCGTGATGCCTAATAAACCGTCGTTTAGGATGTCAAAGTCAATGACTTCGCAATAAGTACCCTTCTTAAAGATGTGGGTATTTTGAGTTTTGTCGCCGTCGGGATTCAGCATGCAAATGACGAATCCGGTTTGTTGGCCGCAAGCTTCTTTAACCATTCGTGTATATCGAGGTTCGAAAATCCGCAATGCCAATCTACCTTCGGGTAATAAATGTGAAGATAATGGAAAAAGTGGCAATCTCATCTATTCTATCCCTTTATATCGAGATGTTATTTATACAAAAATAAGGCCCCCATAGACCACAAACGCTTGAATTAAAAAATCTTAATTCATGATCTAGCAACATTGCGTTGTAGTAAAAAGTTTACAAAGCAAAATACAAATCTGTCTGATGGATATTATTCGAAAGTTTTCAATGTTTTACACAGATTTATCATCGATGAAAATTGATGATTTGACGTCCTTGTACGAAAAAGACGTCATTTTTATTGACCCGATAGATAAGCATCAAGGGATAGATGCGGTTAAAGAGTACTTCTCGCGTTTATTATGCAACGCCAAAAACTGCAAATTTACGATTCATTCCATTGACGAGATCTTGGGCAAAAGCGCAGTAATCAAGTGGACAATGACCTATTCAACAAAACGTTTAAACGGCGGCGAACCGGTTGAAGTAGATGGGATCACGTGGCTTGATTTCTCAGACGGCAAAATTGTCTTGCATAGAGATTATTTTGATTTAGGCCAAATGGTATACGAAAACGTGCCTGTGCTAGGTTTCTTTGTGAAGAAAGTCAAAGGAGCGCTCGGATAATGGCAACCGTTCTCGTCACTGGCGCGACGTCTGGTTTAGGTGAAGCACTGACATTGAAGCTAGCAAAAGAAGGGCACGAAG
>JBCDMA010000415.1:0-2512 GCA_038744645.1 Pseudomonadota bacterium
GCCGTCGAAAAACTGCATTCTGGTGAAAATTTACTCATTTTCCCTGAGGGCACGAGAACGGATGATGAGGAACACTTGCGTTTTAAACGAGGCGCTTCAAATGTGGCTGTGGCAGCACAATGCCCTATTATGCCGGTGTTAATAAAATGTCATCCAAGCGCCTTAAAAAAGTCTGATAAATGGTATAACATCCCCGACGGAGGGCCGAATTTTTCACTGATTTCAGGTGATATGTTGTTTTTGTCTGACTGTATCGATATCAGCAAGGCTAAAACGCTACAGTATAGGGAGCTTACGCGTTACTTGGAACAGCACTATCAACGTTGGATGGCAATTGATTCACCCAAAACAATAAACAACACAAAGGATACTTGTTGATAAATCAACGAAACGAAACACCATTATGAGTTCACTACAAAAAAATATTTTAAAGCAGATTAAAGAGATTTTGGTTGAAAACTTCGAACTGGATGAAGACGCCATAGTGCCTGAGGCTAAACTCTATGAAGATTTAGATATTGATAGTATCGATGCTGTGGATCTGTTGATTGACCTTAAAAAATCCGTTGACGTAGATATCTCTTCTGAAAAATTCAATGAAGTAAAAACGGTTCAAGATGTGATGGACGCGTTTGCGGACCTTTCTAACGACAAAAATACCTAGCGAACATGAAACGTGCGTCGATGCAGTTTAAGATCCCGTTTTTCGATGTCGATGCATATCGTGTGGTATGGCACGGTAACTATCCAAAGTACATAGAAATGGCGCGCTGCAATCTATTGGATAAAGCGGGCTGTCCTTATTCAGTCATGGAAGAGGAAGGATTCTTTTTTCCAATCGTTGATATACAGCTTAAATATGTAAAACCGCTATTCTTTGAACAAGAAGTCCAGCTTGACGCATGGTTTGTAGAATGGCGGAACCGATTAAAAATCAACTACGAAATCAGAGACTGTTCTGACAATACAGTGTATTCAAAAGCAAAGACCACGCAATTTGCGGTTGCTATGCCGGAGCGCATTACTCAGTTTGAATCACCTCCTTTTTTAGTCGATAAAATAAGCGCTTGGCTAGACGATTAGGCAGAACGATTAACGTAAACGAATAAGTTGAATGAATAGAAGTAAAACTGCTTTGTCGTCATTCCTGATCGCAACATGCTTTTGGATGGTTTTTAGTTCGGCTGTTATCGCGAGTAAAGAGGCCGGAACGGAACAAACGCTGTTACAAGATGTTTTGCCCAACGTTTGTAGTTTCACAGGTCAATTCAAACAAACAAAAAACATGCAAGGTGTTCCTGTGTCGCTAAAGTCCGACGGTGATTTTCTCTATTCTTGCCGCTTAGGCCTAATATGGAATACCACAGTACCATTTAATGAAACACTATTGGTCAGTCATCGACGAAGTAGCTTTAGAATTGATGAAAATGGCCGTGTCAGTTCATTGCAAGGTGCTCTTCGGTACAGTATGTCAAAGATTTTCATGCGCTTATTGAAAGGCGATGAAGACTTCTTTGCAAGAGAGTTTGCCATTCAAAAAACGGCGGATAACGGTATAACCGAATTGAGGCCGGAGAGTGATTTCATGAAAAAGGGAATTGAGGTCATTCGCATCAGTAAAATTGAAGATGAGGAAACAGGCATAACATTGAACATCGAGATTCTGCGTGCTGATGAACAGTCTTCAACCATTGATATTTTTAATCTAACCGAAGCCACGCATGTGGAAAGTCGTGCACAGGCGTTCAAATACTGCGAGACAGTTTATCAATCCACGACCAAATGGTGCAAAATACTGCGCCAACCTGCACAATTTGGACGATAGCTCAGGCGCTCAATGTTAACGCTTGTACGAATCTTCTTTTGTATCATCATATCGAGTGTTGCTGCACTGTTGGTTGTTGGCACTAACCCCATTCAAATCGAAACCAGCCTTAACGACCTTAATCCAGACAGAACATCTAACCAAGGTGCTGCGCTTGCAATTGACAAACTGTTAACTGATATCAATCAGCGGTTTGTTGTTCTGATCAAAGGAAAGGATGAGAAAGCAGTCGATTTAGCCGTGACTCAACTGAAAAATAGCTTTGATAAAGCGTCCAGTTTGCACGTCTTGTATCCAGATGCAATTGCTGAAGAATTCTTGACGCTACTTGAGCCATATAAGTTTAATCTGCTGACAAAAGACCAACGCTGCGCTATCAGGGAAGGTGATGTCACTGTTATTGCCAAGACGGCGCAACGAAGATTGTATCAGCCTGGGGATGGCATTCGGTTGGTGCCTTTTGAGGAGGATCCATTGGGATGGTTTTCTGACTATCTCATCGAGAAGTTAGAGCGATCGGGGTTGTTGCGAGAAGAGGTTAATGGCGAGTCGGACTTAGTGGACCAGGATAACGAAGACGGATTGGACTACTTCGCATCATTCTCCGTTTTGATTTCTGATTACCCCAACAGCATGTCTGGCCAAGAGCATCTCTATCGGCGGATAAATGGAACTGCAGCCGATATA
>JBCDMA010000416.1:0-2501 GCA_038744645.1 Pseudomonadota bacterium
GTTAGACATGCATAATGTCAAAATGAAACACGGTGATGGTTGGGAAGGATGGAAGAGCAAGGCCCCATTTGACGCGATTATTGTAACTGCAGCTGCCCAAGTTGTGCCAAAAGCTTTGATAGAACAATTAAGAGAAGAGGGGTTGTTAGTGTTGCCCGTCGGCAGTGATATTCAAAAACTAGTCGTGATAAAAAAATCTGGTCAGCAAGTGAAGACACTTGAAATTGGCAACGCCAAATTTGTTCCGCTTGTCGCTGGCAACCTTGCATGAAGTAGAAAATCCAACGACAAAAAAAATGGTCAGTCTAAAGATAAATTTTTGAGTCCATTTGCAAACGAATACTGTATCCAGGTGTGGAAAAGGCATAAGCTTAGACTGCGCTCAAACCTAATAATTTTACATATTTATTACAAAATTGACCGAGCTAACTACTAGATCAACACTTTTGATTTGCATGTGCTTATTGTCAGCCTGTACATCGAATCATTCCCCAGCACCCGTGTTTAGTTTGTCGACTAAACCGGCAAGCACCGAGAACCTCACTGAAATTACCGGCGATACTTATATTGTAAAGAGAGGCGATACACTCTTTTCTGTCGCCTTTTATAGCGGGAACAGCTACATGGATCTCGCTCATTGGAACAATATTACTCCGCCATACGTAATACGTCCGGGCAAGAAACTCATATTGAGAAAGATCAATAAAAATAACACCAAATTAACAAAATCGCTAAAAAAAGCCGTTCCGCCGCCAAAATTAAGCACTGTAGGGGTTGACGAGAAGCCGCAGCAGGCGTATCTTGAAGATGAAAGAGATCGAAAAAGTCAGACGAATAAATCCAAAACTTCGAATATTCCTTATAAAAAGCGACGTTGGATATGGCCGGCTTCTGGAAACAAAAAGGTAGCTACTGTAGGTAGTGATGGTGGCAACAGAGGTATCGATATAAAGGGCAGTAGAGGCTCACCGGTTATAGCTACTGCTCAGGGCAAAGTCGTATACGCAGGAAATGCGTTAAAGGGATACGGAAATCTCATTATCATCAAGCACGATGATGATTATCTTAGCGCATACGCACACAACGATGACATTTTGGTTAACGAACACAGCTATGTTAAACAAGGACAGAAAATTGCAACAATGGGCAGTACGGGCGCTAACGAGACAATGTTGCATTTTGAAATTCGCAAGCGCGGGAAATCAATGGATCCGCTTGCTTATCTTCCCTAAGTTCTCTGTTCAATAAGCTAAGAGAGAATTACGATGGTAAATCAAGGCTCAGAACGTAAAACCGAATCCAATTATGAAGGACTCGAGTTTGATGAAATAGAAGTCCCCGATATTCACGAAAATGTTGAAACTGAAGCAATTGAAAGTGCTAATGAAAACATTAGCACAAAGCAACTTGATGCCACTCAACTTTATCTAAATGAAATAGGATATTCACCTCTACTTACTGCCGCAGAAGAAATCTCCTTTGCTCGCGCCGCTTTAAAAGGCGACAAGGCGTCTCGCGAAAGAATGATAGTAAGTAACTTACGACTTGTTGTTAAAATTGCTCGCAGGTACAACAATCGCGGATTGGCGTTGCTAGATTTAATTGAGGAAGGTAACCTTGGATTGATTAGAGCCGTTGAAAAATTTGATCCTGAGCGTGGCTTTAGGTTCTCAACATACGCTACGTGGTGGATACGACAAACGATTGAACGTGCACTAATGAATCAAACACGTACCATACGTCTGCCGATTCATATTGTGAAAGAACTCAACCTCTATCTGCGCGCTGCACGCAAACTTTCTCAAGAACTCGATCATGAGCCCACACCTGAAGACATCGCCGATGCCACAGGTGAACCGGTTGATAACGTTCGAAAAATGCTCAAGCTTAATGAAAAAATAAGCTCGGTAGACACGCCTATTGGTGGTGACGGTGATAAATTTGTTGTCGAAACCATTGCGGACGAGAAGGCAAGTGGCCCAGAATCATGTTTACAAACCAATAATATCCACAAAAGCATCACGGTTTGGCTCGACCAGCTCAGCCCGAAACACAAAGAAGTGTTGGCACGGCGTTTTGGATTGCTTGGATATGAACCGTCTACGCTTGAAGAAGTCGGCGTTGAAATTGGCTTAACGAGAGAACGCGTTAGACAAATTCAAGTGGAAGCGTTGAAAAAGCTAAAAGAAATGCTTCGGCAAAAAGGTTTGAATATAGAGTCGTTGTTTAACTTCGATTAGCAGTCATTTATTGTCATGAATAAATAGCCGTCAAATTTGAAGTTTAACGCTTCATATAATATAGTGAGAGCGTAGGATGTTATCGATAAACGCTCGCGCGTTGTGTGCTTACTCTACTCGTTCAAGCGTTACAAACTGGTAGTCGTAAGCGTTTTTTTCATCCGCATCATAACGTTCTAACGCAACTGTGTTCCATTTCGCATCTTTTTCATAGTCCGGAAAAAATGTATCCCCATCAATCTCAAGATCAATAAACGTTAA
>JBCDMA010000417.1:0-2496 GCA_038744645.1 Pseudomonadota bacterium
CTGATCCTGGCTGCTCATGCGCGCTTCCATTTGCAGTACTTCTTTGGTGCTCACACCCAATTCTTCCGCTACTTTCAGAACTTCATCATGTGAAAACCAGCCAAGGCGTTTCTTTGATTTTCGCAAGTTGAAAAACAATTTTCGCTGCGCTTTTGTTGTCGCAACTTTTACAATACGCCAGTTTTTCAATACATATTCGTGGATTTCGGCTTTTATCCAATGCACTGCAAAGCTAACCAAGCGGACACCAACAGTAGGGTCGAAGCGCTTAACAGCCTTCATCAGCCCAATGTTGCCTTCCTGTACTAGATCTGCCTGAGGCAAGCCATATCCAGAGTAAGATTTAGCGATATGCACTACAAAGCGAAGATGAGACATAACCAGCTTTCGCGCCGCCTCTAGATCGCCTGTACTCTGCAGTCGCTCACCTAATTTCTTCTCTTCGTCTGCGGACAACATGTTAATGCTGGATACTGCCTGTATGTAGCTATCTAAGCTACCTGTTGCAGGAACCATTAATGCATATGATTGTGTTGCTTCGCTCATTTTGTCTCCAGTTATCTAAATCTACGATTTTGACAATTAATAAGACCGGAAAGTTCTATTGAAACTTTCAGTTATTCGAAAAGTGTAATATAAGGATTAACACGTAAAACTCAAGTCAAACCGTATTTATATATTATATTTAATATTTCGGTAAATTATAAAAACACATTAAGAACAAAACAATGATTGTTTTTGCACGAGAACCTGTATTTGCGCCTGATGGTCACGTTTTTGCCTATCAAATTAACATTGGCCAAAGCTATCAAGAATCACTTTTAAAAGGCGCTATTACTGATCCCACTAACGAACGCCAAGCACATGTAACATGGAGTGATTTACTCAACGGCTTTGTAAGTATTCTGAATATCTCGGGCAATGTTTTAATGCAAGAGCTACCGCAGGACATCGTGCCTGAAGACACCCTTTTTGAAATAGATAGCACGACAAATACTTCAATTTTGATGAAACGCCTCGTCGAACTCAAAACACAAGGTTTTCGTTTTGTTGCATCGGAAGCGTTTGAACCAGATGAAAACGTACTGCCTCTTATCGATTATGTAAAGGTGAAGCCTTCGCCTACCACTAACGACAAGTCATCAGTGCGAAAAACAATGTTTAACAAACACAATGTGAAGTCGATTGCAGTTGATATACATGATCAAGCCAGCTATGAGCTTGCTCGCAATGAGGGCTACGATTTTTATCAAGGCTTTTTCTTTTTGGAACGTGAAAAGAAGCAATCCGATGACCTACCTGCAAATAAACTCAACGTTTTGCGGCTGCTCACTGAGATAAATAATGATGAATTAGACATCAACAAACTTGAGAAAGTGTTCGAACAAGACGCAACCCTGTCTTATCTATTGTTCAGGTATATCAATAACCCAATGGTAAATAAATATCAAAAGATATTATCGATCAGGCATGCACTGTCGTATTTGGGCGAAGTGATGATTAAAAAATTCATCGCAATTGTATCGCTGACTCACATGAATGCCGGTAACACCCCTGAATTGCTGCAAGTATCTCTAGTTAGAGCTAAATTCTGCGAGTTAGTATCAACAAAAATGCAGCCTTCGGCTGACCCTACGATCGCTTTTCTAATCGGTCTATTCTCATTAATTGACGTGATTTTAGGGAGAGACATGGCTTTCTTGATGACTAAGGTTGCGTTGCCAGACGAGATAAAAAATACGCTTTTAACCAAACAGGGCGTGTTATACCTTTTGATAAAGGCGTCTCGCGGGTTGGAGTCAGCGCACTGGGATTCCATTCTTGCTGCGCTAGATAGCATGAAAATGAGCAGCACTGAGTTAAACGGCTACTATGTCCAAGCTGTAAAATGGGCTAATGACAGTGGGATCCCAGACTCTTCTGATTTTCCGTTGAAAAAGACAACGCCCTAAATGACGCGCGACATGATTTAAATCACGGCATTTCGAAAGTTATTCTGGTTCTATGCTTCTTACGTGTTTTCGCACGGATAAGAAAGATCCTAATAACCCCATCGCTACTGACAATAACATCATTACACCAAGTGAATTGAAATCAAGGCCAGTGATATCTAACTCAACATTAAATGTATCTAACACATCTTGTAAGTTAAAGCCGACCCACAACAAAATAATTGAGATGCATATCCAAGCGAGGAAACCGGCCAATAAGCCATACCACAATCCGGTATACAAAAATGGCCGATGAATAAATGCGTCTGTCGCCCCGACCAGCTTCATTACGACAATTTCATCGCGCTTATTGAGTATGTTCAACCTGATGGTATTTCCAATGATCAATACAACGGCGATTAATAAGAGCAACGCCAATGCGTAGACAATGCTTTTAGCAAAAGACATGGTCGCATTTAATCGTTTTAGCCATTCGATATCGATACTGCCAGATTCAACGGCATTTTCTTTTTTCAACTCCAACAACAAGGTTTCCGCTGCTCGC
>JBCDMA010000418.1:0-2461 GCA_038744645.1 Pseudomonadota bacterium
ATACAAAGACAGTTATTTGAGCAATTGATCGGGGACATCGCGCGTATCCAAATAGGTTTTGAAGTGAATGAAATCGATCTTGATAACGTTGCTTTGCAAAGAATTGACGAATTAACCAATTCGCTCAAAGATGCATTTCAGCTAGCAGAAAAGCTCAATCTAGATGCTAATCTAATAATTGTTGGTGCGAGTGACAGTTCAGGTGTATCTTCTACTAATGAACGCCTAAGTTTACAACGTGCCAATAACGTGAAAACTGCTCTCATCAATAATGGTATTCCGGTCTCTCGGCTGTTTTCTACGGGCATAGGTGAAATTGCATTTACTTCGGATGTTGTTGCCACAAGGCGCGTTATGTTTAATGTCTTGTATACGCAAACTGGGCAAAGGGATTCTAGTGCGCCATGATTCAGAAAAAGGTATGCATATTTGGTGCGACAGGTGTGGGGAAAACTAGCCTTACACGCCAATTCGTCGACAGCATTTTTAATGAGCGATACCATACTACTATCGGCGTCAAAGTAGATAAAAAAGTGTTAACACTGGGTGACAATGATGTCCAACTCATGATCTGGGATATCGAAGGTATCGATCGCTATTGCGGATTTAATCCTCGCTATTTACGGGGTGCCAGCAGCTTTTGCATTGTCATGGATCGCACGCGCGCGCAATCTTTGACTGAGGGTATGGAAATATTAGAAAAAGCGCGTAGTGTGAGTGATGCACCCGCCTTAATGGTAGTAAACAAATGCGACCTGGACAATGAATGGCATTGGGATACAGACGCGGTTAATAGCTACGCGAATTCGTTTCAAGGGTGTTTTTACACCAGCGCAAAAACAAACATGAACGTCGAAAATATGTTCAATAAACTTGCAAAGTTGAGTCTATGATCATGGACGAATACTCTAACATCATGAAAGCGCTCAATATCATTGATTGCGCGATGTTGAAACGCCTAGGTAAGGGGCGTTTTTCAACATTGCATGCGGATGGGGCCTGGTTCACTAAATTACTCCCGGAAGCCACCACTAAAATATTTGATATTGCCGATTCTAGCCCATTTCTAGTCGATTTTCTTATTGACGCTGAAGTCATTTGGTCGGGAGATGAAGATGGCAAAAAATATTCGGGCATATGGTCAGAAGAAAGTATAAGTCCAGATGGCGGTAAACAGGCTTTGAGGCTAGAAGCCATCGCCGCCAAAATCAATCACGAATGCTACCTTGTCATCAGCAATGTAAAACAAGAATACGAGAGACAGCGAAGTACGCTTCAAATAGCGCGCGAATTGCAGATTTCACATGATGAAATGCAGGCTGAACACGATTATCTGATCAAACGCCTCGCGAGTCTCCTGGAGCGCAATGAAAATTTGATCGATTTGCATGCACCCGTTCAACAAGCCATTAAGCATTCGACAGTCGCCATTATCATCACCGATGCCAGTGACAAAGTGCTGTTTTTCAATAAGGCATTGGAAGACCTGTTTGAGACCTCAATGTCGCCTGACGGTTATCAACCGCTTGAGATAATCAATAGCTTGATGCACAAGCAGTATCCTGAGTTCCACGACGGTAAACAGAAGCAAAAGCAATTCAGTGGGGAATTGTATTGGCACAATCCACCGGTGTTTCATAAGTGGATCCAAACCAGCGCATCGCCGGTGTTTAACGATATTCAGGAGCTGACACATTGGGTATATACCTTGACGGATAATACGCGCATTAAATACCTGCTAGAATCTAACGAAAATATGGCACTGCATGATGCGTTAACTGGCTTACCAAACAGACAGTATTTCTGGCAAACGTTAGAGCACAAAATCAGACGACAAGATCCGCTTTATTTGCTGTATCTAGACGTTCAGCACTTTAAACGTATCAATGAACTCTACGGCCACAGTGCCGGCGATCATATTTTAATCCAGGCCGCAAAACGGATAAAAGACTTCACTGCAGAGCAGGACTTTGTTGCACGCATTGGTGCGGATGAATTTGCCATCATTCGCTTGTGTAATAATAGCAACGACGAAAAATACAATAAGCAAAGCTGTGAAAAATTCGCCGATGCGTTGTTAAATGCCTTTATCCAACCGCTGTATACCAATAAGCAAGAAGGCTGCACTTTGGCCATTAACATCGGTATTGCCCATTATCCCAATCATGCATTACAGGCGGAAACCCTGGTTAAAAATGCGGACATCGCGCTTGGTGAAGCGCGATTGCCTGAGAATCCGTCACGAAAATTTTTCTCATCTGCGTTGCAAAAAAATGTAGAAGAAAAACTCGAGTTAGAAACACAGTTGCGAAAGGCTATTACGGACGGCAATTTTGATATTTACCTGCAGCCCATCCTGGATTTAAACACTGAATCAGTGGTCAAAGCAGAAGCATTGTTACGATGGCAAGTGCGCGATGAAGTGTTTGTATCGCCAGACGTGTTTATTCCGTTAGCAGAG
>JBCDMA010000419.1:0-2454 GCA_038744645.1 Pseudomonadota bacterium
CTGATGATGATTTGAAGAGATGTAGCAATAATCTAGTACTTCCATTGGATATATTCTTCTTTCAACTTGCATACCGCGATTCTCGAACGTATCAAGAATCGTGCCGTCCAGCTTTGCGTCATCACGACCGCTCGCTTTTTCATCGCAAGGTCGAGGAATAGCAATGAAATGCTTAAATATGACTTTGATATCATGCTGGTTGATGGCCTCAAGCATATCGACCACCTGCTGCCAATTAGCTGGATGGCTGGGATCGGTTGACAGTTTTCTGATATGTGGCTGCATATCAAAACGCGGCTTGTAATACATGGCAGAGAAGTCAATTCTTTGACTGAAACGCGCTTGCAAAGACGTCTCAATAAATTCAATCAATGGCAGATTGATGTCTTGCGCGTGTTCTTTTTGGCCCTGTTGCGCTAAGGACAGGTAATCACTCAAATCATAATATAAGGCCGCGAGCTTTGGCGTCGTTACGCAGATCTTTTGTGCAGCATCTGCAATAGCAATGTCAAAGGTAAGGATAAGACCGTCTAGTTCAACCTGTTGGTCAACCGCTGCACGCAAGGTATCCAGCCGGTGCATGTCATTAATAACGAAGATATCGGATGAGAAACTTTCATCTTTCCAGCCTTCAATCACGATATGATCTGGCCGAATAATGTCATTGAGTGATTCACCTGCATGCTTGTCTTCAATTGCCAGCGTAAGCGGTTTGGCCTGAAGCAGACGCTGTTCTCTTCGTTCAATAAAGGCAACACTGATATCCCAGCGATCAGACGTGTTTTTAGTTAAATGTGCCGATTTGAACAATAACTCGCGATAGGCTGACAAGATGTGATTGGCATTTTGCAGCGCAATCTCAGCATCGGCCACCAATGATGTTTTGATTAAGGCAGCGAAAAAACATTGGATTGTCGAAGGCAACAGAGCTAGTACAAGCAAGTTTGATTTGTCTTCGCGCAATACGCGCTCATGAGACTTGACCAAGGTGTCAATTTCAGTGACACAGTCAAAGGCGTCTGGCAATTGCTCAGCCATGGAGAAGATCCTGTCAGACAATTTCGATGGCTGAAAAACAGCCTCGTACCTATGCATGAATTCGTCACTTAGCGGCGTAAAAGCACCTTCAAACCGACAAAGCGCTTGCTGCTTATCGGCTTCACTTGTCAATACCATGATGTCTTGTGGTAACAACGGAATCGCCCCTGCGATCTTTGCGCCGTTTGACGTGTTGTAACAATCGATATTTGCTTTGGCCAATGCTTGTTCCATTACCGAGCGGGCCAAATTAAATTCGTGCTTGGTTAATACTGTGGGTAGAAAATTACCCACCACACTCAAAACGCTGTTTTCATCTTTGGCAACCGTATACAGCGTTTTATTGTTTTCGTAGTAACTCGAATTCTGTCCGTGATGTCGGTCGGGATCTATATATCCCAAATCGACACCAAGTAGATAAATCTCTTGAAAGCCTGCATGGATAAAAAACGTCAGACAAAAATTCGAAACGGTCGGATAGGCTTCGCTCAGCACAACAAAATCGTGATCGGGAAATAAGTATCTGTGGATGACCGTAGCTGACTCGCCATTTTTAAGCGCAAACAGGGTGTTTTTAAACAGCTTCGTATTATCAGGATGAATGCCGTCTGGACTGATTAAGGTGATTTTTGACAGGTACTCTGGATCGGGTATCTGCGTGATCCAATCATAGTTGGCTCGATAAGATTCTACTTCTGCGTGATAGTCCGGCACAATGCCACAGTTGTATAGCGTCTTTAATGTCGTGCCGCAACTAACGATAATAGCCTGGTCCTGATATTCACGCAGTTGTTCAATACAACTGTCCACCGACGGTCCATTGCCGACCATAAATACAGGCACATGGCCGTATTTCTTGCTTTCGGCATTGACGGTTTTGGTCATATAGCCAAATGCGTTTTCTACGGAATAAAGAAAATGCTCCAAACTATAAAAACAGTGATTGAAGTTATCAGAGATCGAAAACAGCGTTTTAAATGTCCCTCTGACCTTATTGAGGTAGAGGTTAAGTGAAGGTGTGTTGTATCCTTGGTATATCCAGGTTTTCGCTACATGGTGGTTGCCGATGAAGGCATACTGTCGCGTGAGCTCCCCGCTCAATCCTTCGTTTAGCTGCCCAATGTTCAGGTACATCTGACCTTCTTTGTCGATGATATTACTGAAAATAGTCGACCAGTCGGCAACCAGCAACGACCAGTAAAAAAAATCAGGGTTCGGCTCAACGATAAAAAGGTGCTTTAGATCTTTTTGCGCACTGATAGTATTAAGCGTATAGGCATTGCCTAATCCAAATATGATCAACAGTGCCAGCGTATCAGGCAATACTGAGCGCGCCTGTTCTTGTGACGCCAACACTGCACCAATTTCCGTATAAAAATGATTAAAAGCGAAATGATTGAGCTTATTACCCAAATA
>JBCDMA010000420.1:0-2432 GCA_038744645.1 Pseudomonadota bacterium
ATTGCGCCGATTGCGATGGACGAAGGCTTACGCTTCGCTATCCGAGAAGGTGGCCGTACCGTGGGTGCGGGCGTTGTCTCTAAGATTATCGCTTAATACGCATAGACGATAGATAACATCACAACAAAACTCAAAGAAGGTCGGCATTGCCGGCCTTTTTTTATGCGTGTTAGTATTGCCTACCACCTCAATAATGTCTGCCTAAAAATTGTCGTAAAAAATGTCAAGACTCATAATTATTCTTTCAGTGTTGCTATCAGTAAACTCAATTGCTTCCGAGAGTATTTGTTATGGAACCACATCAAATGGCCGACTTGAGCGGGGTGTTAAACTACCATCTAGTGGTATCAACTTTGTCTCATACAGCGTATCTGCCAGCGTGCTCGGTCGAACTTATGTTCACTCAACCGTAAGGGATATCGTAGTAGCATCATATTCTAGACTAAAGGCAGAGATGCCTGAAAAAGTCTTCAAATACGCTGAAACAGGCTTTAAGAAAGGCGGTGAATTTAAACCGCATAAGACGCATCGCAACGGTTTGTCAGTTGATTTTATGACACCTGTCATGAATGCTGAGGGAAAATCCGTTCACCTGCCAACACATGTGTTTAATAAACTTGGCTACAATATCGAATTCGATAGAAACGACCGTTACAAGGGCCTGAGCATTGATTACGATGCTCTAGCTGCACATATTGTAGCTTTACACAAGGAAGCGCTGGAGAGGGAAGTTGACTTGTGGCGCGTTATTTTCGATCCTGGATTACAACCGAATTTGTTTGAAACCAAACATGGGAAGTACTTGAAAGAGCATGTTCAATTCTCAAAAAAACGTTCCTGGGTAAGGCACGACGAGCATTATCATGTTGATTTCAAAGTACCTTGTATGTAAAACAACTCGGCGACAATGACTGGAATAATGATCAGTGTCAGTCGCGCATTATTTTAGAACCACAGTCAGTCTATCTTTTGCACAAGCTTAAATAAGAGAAAGAACATGGATTTAGATAACATTATTACTTTTATCGCAGTAGCGACCTTATTGGTTGTTTCGCCAGGGCCAAATGGTCTTCTTATTGCTAAAACAGTCCCTCTATCTGGTCAAAGAGCGGGTTTCGCGAATGTGAGTGGATTTGTTGCTGGGTTCTACATACATGGCACACTTTCTATTTTTGGGATCTCTATACTTTTGCTGCAATCAGGGATTGCCTTTACCGTGTTTAAGCTCCTAGGTGCAGCATATCTGATTTGGATTGGTATTAAATCAATAAGGAATGCATTTAGGCATAATGAAGCAACACCATATGACTCAACAGAAGAAACACAGAAGAAAGTTTCATTGCGAGTTGCATTTTTGGAAGGCTTCATAACTAATACGCTCAACCCAAAGGTGTCTATGTTTTACCTTGCTGCTTTCCCGCAATTCATTTCACTTGAAGGCAATGCCTTTAGCGCATATACGCTTGTCACCGCACATTCAGTAGTTAATTTCATTTGGTTTTCATTCATGGTATTGGCGTTATCACGTGTGTCAGTGGCAGCAAACAGCGCAAGATTTAAAGCCTGGGTGAATTCAATCACCGGTGTTGTATTTATTGCCTTTGGCGCTAAATTGGCCTTATTGAGAAACAACTAGCTAGCAGTTGTATGACCTGATAGTCAGTGTCAGCATATAGGGTTAGTATTCGTTAAAATCATAACAACCTGCTTGTATCTAAGCACATTCGTGCTTGTCCAACTCGCTATCTATTGCAAGGATAGCTAGTATTAAAGTATGAATGTGACAGCGCGTCATTTATGTACCCTTACCGGTGCTAGTGCAATTGTAGCGCCTGCCATTCATATACTGACCGATCTGGTGGAATGGTTTTCTGGTGGTTTCTCATCAACGCAACTTTGGATAAATTACATTTCATTTATAGTCATCCCGTTTTTGATGATAGGCCTGTATGCAGTACAACGACCGAATATAGGCCTCCTTGGATTAGTCGGTGCTTTGTTATATGGTGCCTCTTTCGTGTACTTTGCCCATACTACGCTTTATGCGATCACCGAAAATATTGCCGATTACGAATCCTTATGGGAGAGACTCGGCACTACTTATACTGTACACGGCATTATGATGACTCTCGGAGGCATGGCATTTGGAATAGCAACTTACCGTGCAAAGGTTTTCCCAAGATGGACAGCGGCTATGTTTCTCGCTGGTATTGCCCTGAATATTTCGCTAGGCATTGTTGCCGCGCCCGACCTGTTTCAAACACTGGGTAGCGCTTTTCGAAACATGGGACTCATTGCAATGGGAGTGTATTTGATGCGCGGTCTAGTGAAAGAAAAGGGAGTAACCTAAACGTTGAATCTAGCTCTTTTTGATTTTGACGGGACCATAACCCGCGCTGACATGTACACTAAGTTTTTGCATTTTTCTGCAA
>JBCDMA010000421.1:0-2417 GCA_038744645.1 Pseudomonadota bacterium
ATATGAAACCACTTCAATATTGCCTGAATCGAAATTACTGTTTATTTTAATTTTCATCTATGTATCAGGCCCCGTACGCCTGTGTATTCCGACTGCATCCTAAAACTGACCCAATACGCTCATCAAATAAGGTGCTTAAGCCATCATCGTCAGTATAGATTAACTCTAACGCCATGTTGACATTAAAGTAGTGTTTGAGGCCGATTGAGGACATTTTATTGCTGAATGCCGAATTCACATCGGCTCGCTCAGTAAAATAATACGCGCCAATGAACTCAGTTTCGCTGTTGCTACAAATATCGCTATGTGCAATACCTAACCGAATAAAGTTGCGAGGTTGTATCGTTCATGGTGCCATCATTCGTCGAAAGGCGTATTGTTAGTATAAAAAAAGAGAGTGTTAAACACTCTCTTTTTCTAGTTTAAAATGGTTTTAAACAATGAACACGAGGTTCGCACTACGGCAGAATTGGTACCTCAATGCCCGCCATATCGCGCACTACGCGCATCACCTGGCAGCTGTAACCGAATTCGTTATCATACCAAAGATACAATGTTGCTCTGTTGCCCGATACGATGGTTGCTTGAGAGTCAATGACGCCAGCTGCACGCGCACCGACTAAGTCTGTAGAGACAATTTCCGTTGATGCTGTAAAGTCAATTTGGTGCTGCAAAGCAGAAAACAACGACGTTTTTTGTAGATAATCGTTAATATCTTCCTTGCTGGTTTCCTGCTCTAATGTGAGGTTTAAGATGGCCATTGACACGTTTGGCGTAGGCACCCTGATTGCGTTCCCAGTGAGCTTACCTTCTAGTTTAGGGTAGGCTTTTGAAACGGCCTTTGCCGCGCCAGTTTCTGTGATAACCATGTTAAGCGGCGCAGCTCTACCACGTCTATCAGCTTTGTGATAGTTATCGATAAGGTTCTGGTCATTGGTGAATGCGTGAACCGTCTCAACGTGGCCATTGGTGATGCCATACTTTTCATCGATTGCTTTCAATGCGGGGGTTATGGCATTGGTTGTACAACTGGCAGCTGATACCACTGTATCTTCTGGTGAAATATCGAGGTGATTTACACCGTGAACGATGTTTTTGATGTCGCCTTTACCTGGGGCAGTTAAAAGTACCTTGGCAGCGCCTTTTGCTTTAAGGTGTTGAGACAATCCATCTCTGTCTCTCCAAGCACCTGTATTATCTACTACAATGGCGTCTTCAATACCGTACTGTGTGTAATCAATTTCGGTCGGACTGTTAGCGTAAATCACTTGAATGAATGCACCATTTGCTTTTAATGCACTGCGCTCGTTATCAACCGTAATGCTGCCGGTAAAAGGGCCGTGAACAGAATCGCGTCGCAACAAGCTTGCGCGTTTTTCAAGATCGCCTTCCTTACCACCGCGAACGACAATCGCTCTTAATCGCAGATTGTTTGCTTTGCCTTGACGTTCGATCAGTAGTCTTGCAAGTAATCGTCCTATTCGTCCAAAACCGTAAAGTACCACATCGCGAGGTTTTGGCGCGCTATCAGAATTGATGGCATCAGCAAGTTTTTCGCTTAAAAACGCATCTATATCATCGCTGTCAGACGCTGCAAACTCAATGGATAATCGACCAATGTCAATTTCGCAAGACGAAAGCGATAATTTACTTAATCCTTCCAGAATGGGCCAGCTTTCACGTAAGCGCAGTTTTGTTCCTTCAAAAAGTCTCACACGTCGATGTGCTTTTATGACATCTATCGCGCTCGCTCCGATCAGGTTGCGACCATATACTGTCACTTCAACTGCTTGATTTCTATATAACTGTCCAATCACTGGCAGCATTCGCTCGGCGTACTCTTGTCGCTCTTGCCAACTGCTTTGCAATGCTTGCTCATAACTTTGGTTCATCAATCACTTCCTTAACGTTATTAAAGACCTTTAATGCATCGCGGCGCATTTTATGCAAATTTAAAAAAAATCGCAAAAATACCCAACTGTTAAAAAATTACATTTACGGCAGGAAGCATGACTGCAACGAGGTAATCACTGCGTTAGATTGTAATTAAACAACAAGTCATGATTATTCATGCGGCTTATACAATTTGTGCAAGACTATTAACAGAAGTGATGAAGACAAATTGAAAATAAATTACATATAATAAATCTGTCTTAAGACTCTGGTCGTGTGTATCCTCAGGCTTTGCCTGAAAAGTCTAATGAAACCGAGTTAACACAATAACGTCTCCCTGTTGGAGCTGGGCCATCGTCAAACACATGTCCAAGATGGGCATCACAATTCTTGCAAAGAATTTCAACTCGCGACATGCCAAGACTATTGTCTGGTTTGTAGATAACGTTTTGTGCGTCAGATTGGGATGAAAATGACGGCCAACCACAGCCAGAATCAAATTTCGCATCAGAGGTAAACAACAG
>JBCDMA010000422.1:0-2408 GCA_038744645.1 Pseudomonadota bacterium
AAAAAACCCACCTAACGGTGGGCTGAGTACTTAGGGTGTTGCGCTAACGGGCTCTGGTGTTTCTGCTGCTTTGGTTTTGGGCATTAACAATGCTTGTCTGATCCTGCCTTCAAGTTCATTTGCTATCTCGGGATTTTCCTTTAAATATTTGACGACGTTGGCTTTGCCTTGGCCAATGCGATTGCCATTATAGCTGTACCAGGCGCCGGCTTTCTCAACATACTTCTGGGCGACACCGATGTCGATCAGTTCAGCTTCTTTACTGATGCCCTCGCCATACATGATCTGAAATTCAGCTTGCTTAAATGGCGGTGCGACTTTATTTTTAACAACTTTGACGCGCGTCTCATTGCCCACGACTTCATCGCCATCCTTTATCGCGCCGGTTCTGCGAATATCCAATCGCACTGATGAGTAGAATTTAAGCGCATTCCCGCCAGTCGTTGTTTCTGGATTGCCGAACATGACACCAATTTTAAGGCGAATTTGGTTTATGAAAATACACAGTGTATTGGAACGTTTAATATTTGCTGTCAATTTACGCAATGCTTGCGACATCAGTCTCGCCTGCAAACCCACGTGTGAATCACCCATATCACCTTCAATTTCAGCTTTGGGCGTGAGCGCAGCCACGGAGTCAACAATGACAACATCAACGGCGCCAGAGCGAACCAACATGTCACATATTTCTAGCGCCTGCTCCCCAGTGTCTGGTTGTGACACCAACAAGTCGTTGATGTTAACGCCTAGCTTCTCAGCATATACTGGGTCAAGTGCATGCTCTGCATCGACAAAGGCACATGTCTTACCGACTTTCTGTGCTTCGGCAATGACTTGCAGCGTTAATGTTGTTTTACCTGATGATTCTGGTCCGTAGATTTCAACCACTCGACCGCAGGGAAGACCGCCGATACCGAGTGCAATGTCAATACTGAGACTGCCAGTGGAAATGGAATCTATGTCCATGGCCTGGTTATCGCCCAATCGCATAATCGATCCCTTGCCGAACTGTTTTTCGATTTGGCCGAGTGCTGCACTTAATGCTTGGCTTTTATTGTCTTTCACGGTTTTTCCTTGCTATCTTATTGTATTTTATAAAAAATAAATTCTCAGAGATTTTTATTTCTTATACTTGTTAGCTGCAATTAGAATGACTATTTATGGTGACATTTGTCTAAACGGTGGTCTCGACATCTAATCATTTATATCGCAAGTATACTGTATACTCATACAGTTTCAATGTTCAAAAACATGTTTTTTATAACTGTATGAATTAACAGGTAATAAAGTTATTGCTTGATCGTATTGTGACACTAACTGCTTGATTGATTAACTAAACACTGGGCCAGTTTTTCAAGCGCAGTGTTGACGGTTTTTTCTCTCACCTCGCTTCTACCCCCAGTAAAAACGTGCTTAAAGCTCTTTACGTCAAGCGCTGTCGCTTGGTTTTGTTCGGTGGACGGTCGTGTGCGAAGTGCAATACCAAACCAAACAAGCCCCACGGGTTTATCTGCGCTACCACCGCTTGGACCTGCAATACCACTAACGGATACAGCAATATCAGCATCTGCAACAGAAAGTGCACCAACGGCCATTTCTTCAACAGTTTTGTCAGATACTGCACCATACTTTTCCAGCGTTTCTTCATTGACCTTAATCGTGTGGTGTTTTGCCGAATTTGAATAAGTAACAAACCCTTGATTAAACCATTGGCTGGCCCCAGCGACTTCAGTGATGGCCTGTGCTATGCCGCCACCCGTACAAGATTCAGCGGTAGTCACGGTTTTTTTTTGTTCAAATAATAGTTCGCCTAACTTAGTAGCAAGTGCAATGGTAGTATCCATCTGTTTTAACTAGAGCCTAAGGATCTTTTGTCTTACACTAGCAGTGTAAATGGAAATCTCAAGTGCTTGCACACATCATAGAACAATAACAAGGCAACCTCTCTATTGATGCGCTCCATCAAGTGGAATAGTGCCAAAATAACAGTCAAAAACATGTCAACAAAACCACCAAACCGAAACGTGACTGGCCATACGCCAATGATGGCACAGTATCTGGCGATTAAAGCACAACACCCCGATATCTTATTGTTTTATCGCATGGGGGATTTTTATGAATTGTTTTTTGATGATGCCAAACGCGCTGCTGATCTTATCAGTATCACTTTAACCGCAAGAGGAAAATCCGCAGGCGAACCTATCCCAATGGCAGGCGTACCTTATCACGCTGTTGAAAACTATTTAGCCAAACTGGTAAAGCTGGGAGAATCAGTTGCAATTTGTGAACAAGTAGGTGATCCGGCGACCAGTAAAGGCCCTGTCGAAAGAAAAGTCGTAAGAATAATCACACCTGGCACATTGACAGATGAAGCGCTGTTAGAAGAAAAATCGGAAGCCCTGTTAGCT
>JBCDMA010000423.1:0-2361 GCA_038744645.1 Pseudomonadota bacterium
GAATTCAAAAAAGACAGGACCTAGCAAGGTCTCAGAAAAGATTTGCAAGAGTAGACGTGGCTCACCACCTTCAGTAGTGCCATCTAGCAAAATACCTCTGGCTTGAAGTTCATTTGTGGGTTCACCATGGCCTGGTAGCCTTTCTTCAAGCATGTCGTAATAAGTAGAAGGAGGTGCAGTCATGAATTTCATGCCGCTTTTCTTCAAGCGGTCCCAACAAGCAGGTAAGTCATCACACGCAAGGGCAATGTGCTGGATGCCTTCACCGTTATATGCCATCAGAAATTCCTCTATCTGACCACCGCCGCCACCGCCAGCTTCCTCATTCAACGGAATTCGGATTTTGCCGTCAGGGGCTGTCATAGCCTTAGAAAGCAAGCCTGTGTATTCGCCTTTGATATCAAAATAGCGAATTTCCCTAAAATTGAACAGCGACTCATAGAAGTTCGCCCAGTAATTCATGCGACCGCGATATACATTGTGGGTAAGGTGATCAAGCGTATGGAAACCACAGCCTTCAGGGTGCTTGTCTGCGCCTTCAATCCATTTAAAATCAATGTCATAGATGGTTTCATTTTCTTTATATCTATCAATGAGGTAGAGAGGCGCGCCACCGATACCTTTTATTGCGGGCAAGCGTAACTCCATTGGACCTGTTTTAATGTCCATGGGTTGAGCACCGCGTTTAATGACTTCGTTATACGCGCGTTGTGCGTCTTTGACGCGAAATGCCATTCCGCACGCAGACGGGCCGTGTTCTTGCGCATAATAGTAAGCGTAGCTGTCTCTCTCGTAGTTAGTAACAAAGTTTATGTCACCTTGTCGCCACAGTTCCGCTTGCTTGGAACGATGGACAGCGACCTTACTAAAGCCCATAGAGGTAAATAATGGTTCAAGGATCCCTTTTTCCGGTGCAGTGAATTCAACGAATTCAAACCCATCTAATCCAATCGGGTTTTCAAATAAATCTGACATGAATGTCTCCTCGGCGCTTTAATATACAATATATAAAGCATTTAGTTGCAATAACAACTAAAATAGTTGCGTTAACAACTAATGTCAAGTTAACCTTTGCAGTAAATTGCGAATTGTCCATCGCGCGTTCAATAAGGAAAAACCAATGTCGGAACAATCAAAGGATAGTGTGTTGCAACTCGAGAATTATTTGCCGTACAGGTTGTCAATTTTATCCAATAAGATCAGTAGCATTGTGGCAGATGTATACAAAGTTAAATTCGCGCTTTCGATCACCGAGTGGCGGATAATGGCGGTGTTAGGTGAGTACGATGGTATTTCTGCGGATGAAGTTTCTATTAAAACTCAAATAGAGAAATCACTTATCAGCCGCGCAGTGAGTAAGCTACTCAAACGTCACTTGATCGAAAGAAGCATCTCTGATGAGGACAAGCGTCGCTCAGAATTGTCGCTTTCAGAAATGGGACAGGACATCTATGCCGAAATTGTGCCGCTTTCGTTAATGTTTGAACGCAAACTATTGGATTATTTATCTGAGGAACAACAACATCAACTTGATGAGATCATCGATGTGTTACAAGAGCATGCGAGTAAACTGCGCTTATAGAACGATGATCAACCTAGTGGTTGATCACCTGACGAACGCGTTCTTGTAGGGCTTGGATAAGAAGATCGGGTTGAAACTTAGATATGAACTTGTCGCACCCTACTTTTTTCACCATTGCTTCGTTAAAGTTGCCGCTCAGCGATGTATTTAGCGTGATAAAGAGGTCGCTCATTCTTTCGTCCTTACGCACTTCTGCAGTCAGTCGATAGCCATCCATCTCGGGCATTTCAGCGTCGGTATACATCATTAGTATTTTATCGGTAGGTCTAGTGCCTTCATTTGCCCAGGATTGCAAGAGCATCAATGCATCTTTCCCGTTTTCCCGTTCAATGATTTCAATACCAAAGGGCATTAGCGTGTCCTTTATCTGTTGACGTGCTACCGATGAGTCATCAACGATCAGAACAGTCTTGCCCTTTAAGTGATCGCTTAGTGATTCGTCGACAACATCGTCGGAAACACTGACATCGTAATGAATGATTTCAGCTAAGACTTTTTCAACGTCAATGATTTCAACCAATTCTTCATCTTTACCATGATTAATACGGGTAATTGCAGTAAGGAAGTGATTACGACCAGCAGATTTTGGTGGGGGCTGGATTTCATCCCAAAAGGTATTAACAATATTCATGATTTGGCCAATCATGAAACCCTGCACTGAGCGGTTGTATTCAGTGATGATCACGTTAGACGGTTTGTATTCATCTTCTGCTACACGAATATTAATAGACGCCCGAAGATCGATGAGTGGTATCGACTTTCCGCGATTGTTGATTACC
>JBCDMA010000424.1:0-2356 GCA_038744645.1 Pseudomonadota bacterium
GGTTGAATGGGATATTCCCAGCTTATTGCCGATTTCACTATACGTAAGGCCGTCAAATCGTGACAACAAAAACGTCTCTTTCACTAGTGGCTTTAATTCATTGAGCATTGAATCAATAGCGATCAGCGTTTCAAGCACGATGCTGGACTCTTCTGCTGAAATAACGGCTAACTCGGGCTGCTGTGTTAACATTTCAAGATAGGCATTTTCAACAACCTGTCTGCGATGACGATCAATCATTAACCTGCGAGCGACGCGCGCTAAGTACGTCCTCGGCTCTCGCAAATCGTTAACATACAGGGGTTCGCGCTTCTGTCGTATTAGCCGGACAAACGTATCATGAGCAAGATCTGCGGCGATTTCAGAGCAGCCTAATCGCCGACGTAACCAGGTCTTTAACCAGCTATTATGTTCTCGATAAAGATTGTCCATTGACTGAGGTGGGTTATTTGAAGTCACGTTTTGACGCTTTGTTTTTATTTCCAAAAAAAATAGCTCAAATGTGAATCAGAATCAATCACTGAAAGTTTTTCAGAGTCTTCGCGGCAGAAAAATAGGAGTGACGTCGTTATTGTAAGTGATTCTCGTTTACTATATTCTTTTTTTAAAAAGTACTGGACAGATAACGCATTTAGTAATGTCGTCGATTAAAACTATTATTAGTACCGAACCTTTTCATCAGGATCAGATTTACAGGGCAAATCATCCTTGGTTAGTGAGTTTATTCAAGCGGCTATTGAGCAATAATGTTGAGGCAGAAGATCTCGCACATGACGCTTTTTTACGTCTATTTAAAAGGGAGGAAAGCTTTGATAGTTACGTCGCAGCGAGGCCTTTTCTGCACAGAGTCGCAAAAGGAATTGTTATTGATAAATGGCGCAAACGAAATATTGAAAAAGCATATCTGGAGGCACTTGCGAATCTTCCAGAACAGCTACACCCCTCTGCTGAACAAGAAAATGCGGTGCTACAAGTATTGCAGCTAACAAGTAAAGTGCTCTCAGCATTACCTCCCAAAACAGCCAATGCATTTAATCTTGCCGTTGTGCAAGGTTATAAAGATAAGGAAGTCGCGGAGATAATGGGCATCTCCTCAAGAATGGTCCGCAAACACGTTGCTAGAGTTATGTTGTCATGCGCCAAACTAAAAATATCGCCTCACTAACTATTTCACCTTTTCATATCTCTTACACCTAACTACGCCATGAACAAAGCGAATGCATCTTCAGAGCACAATTCTCAAGAAATACCTTATGATGTGCTGGAATCTGCTGCTGAATGGTTTGCGGAACTGCGAGATGGTGAAGCTGATAAGACGGTCCTAATGAGTTGGCAAAACTGGATAAACCAAAGCCCAGTGCATCGAAAGGCTTGGGAATTTATTGCGAACGTAGGACAGGAGATCCATGTTTTTGAAACCACAAACACCAAGCAACTTGCGTCTGAAGTACTAGATAAACAACAAAAAGTATCTTTAAACCGCCGAAACGTGCTTTTTGGTATTGCTGTGTTAGGCAGTGTTGGTGTAGCGAGCCTTTTTGTCACCTCAAATAAATCTTCTTCACTACTGACCTCTTTAACGGCTGATCAAAGCACAAGGACGGGAGAAGTATTGTCCAATGTTCAAGGTGATGGCACGCGGTTCTGGTTAAACACGCAAACCGGTATCAATATAAATCAGACGCAATATGGGCAGCAATTTGAGTTATTGAAAGGGGAATTGCTAATTAAAACAGGCTCAACAAAAAAACAACCAATAGAAGTCATCACTTCACATGGGCGCATTCGACCGATAGGTACAGAATTTGCTGTGCGAAGATACGGTGAAAAAACGCTGTTGGTGGTTTATGACGGGTCGGTCGAAATAGCACCAAGTGAAAGCTATCACTCGCAAATAATCAACGCAGGTGAGCAAGTCGTGTTTACGTCAACGACCGTTGATTTAGTCCAAGCGGCAGATCCCGCAAGAAGAGCCTGGATTGATGGTATTTTATTGGCGCAAAATATTACTTTAGCTGACTTGGTGAGTGAGTTATCTCGATATCACAAGGGCTATATTAATCTATCGCCTCAACTAAGTAACGTGGTCGTTGCGGGCACTTTCCCATTGGATGATACACAGCTCACGCTACAAATGCTTGCCGACATCTTACCAATTAAGGTTAATACGGCGCTTCCTTTCTGGACAAGCATTCAACCTGCTACTTAGTTTTCAAAGTTAATCCATTTAATCTTAAATAAACAGTTCCGCTTTTTGTTTTTCCATCGGCTAATCAAGTACAGGTCCATTTTTATGGATAACAACAAAAAATTTAGCCACCAGGGACTACAATGTTACATCAACACCTTACCTCTA
>JBCDMA010000425.1:0-2329 GCA_038744645.1 Pseudomonadota bacterium
CATACACTGCTGGCAGGAGCAAGCTGGGTAGGTGAATACGGATCACCAGATATTCCAGAAGAAAGAGCATTTTTAGAATCAATTTCGCCCGTTCATAACGTTAAACAAAACACTCTGTATCCCAATATCTTTTTTGTCACATCGACAAAGGACGACAGGGTTCATCCTGCGCACGCGAGAAAGATGGCCTATGTGCTTGAGCAAAACAACTATGTATTTGAGTACTATGAAAACATTGACGGGGGACACTCCGCGTCTGCCAACTTAAAGGAAAGAGCTAAACGCACAGCCCTAGAATTTACATTCCTATCGCGACAGTTGATGGAATAGTGGAATGTCTAAACAAGTGAAGAATGCGCGCTACATGCAGCACATTTTGAAATGCTGAAAAAACCGCCAAAAGGTAACGCCAAACCCTGGACTATCTGTATTTTGTCAACCTTTCGTTGCTCTAAAAGACCTTCATTTATCAAACCATTTGTTTCAGCAGTCCGTAAAAACCTATTTGGGCAACGGTTATTGGTAAAAGTAAAAACGAATGAGCTTAACTCGCGCTGAGTCATTTGAATGCCCGTATTGCATGACCATCAATGACATAGAAGTTGATGAAGCTAATGACCTTCAACAGCATCAGATTGTAGATTGCCAAATTTGTTGTGCGCCAATCGAACTCTACATATTCGACGATGGGTTCAGCTTACAGATTATCGCGAAGCGTGATGATGAATAAATCAGGTAAATCAAATGATTATAAGTCGACAGGACATTGACAAAATGGAACAGAGATTTCGAGCGAATCTCATTAATTCCCTGTCTGGTTTTAAGAGTGCAAATATCATAGGCACTGCTAACGCAAAAGGCGATACTAATTTGTGTATTGTAAGCTCCGTATTCCACGTGGGCGCTAATCCGCCATTGATGGGTATGCTAATGCGCCCACACACTGTTGTTCGAGATACACTAAAAAATATCAAAGACAACGGCGAATACACTATTAACCATGTACCAATAACGCACTTTAAAAACGCACATCAAACGTCTGCGCGATATCCAAGTGAAACCAGTGAATTTGACGCTTGCGGCTTTTCTGTTGAAAAATCGGAAATCCTATCTGCACCTTATGTTGCTGAATCAACAATTAAGATTGGGCTTAAATTACAACAAGTGAGTCTTATCGAATTAAATAACACTGAATTGGTGATTGGCGAGGTCGTAGAAATTTCGCTTGCGGAGCAGCTCATTACCAATGACGGTTATGTAGACATTGAAAAAGCTAAAAGTGCCTGTGTCTCGGGGTTGGACAGCTATCACAGAACAACCCGTATGGACAGGCTTGGTTATGCAGCACCAGAGCGTCCGGTCTATTCGACGTTATCTTCACTGGATAGCCTGAATTGATGCCTAATTTAGATCAGCTCCTTATTGTATGTGGTATTTCGTTGGCTGCGGTGGCTGGCATAGTTTGGCTTTTAATGAAAATTCCAGAAGATGATAAATCCGATGACAGTGAATAGGATTTTGGCTTCCACGGTCTTAATTGTTAAACCAATAAATCCACTGCGATAAATCAATGTTTTTTCATTTTAAAATTGGTCATTGATAAAAAGTAAGCTATAACATATACATAATTAAAAAAGGCTCGCTGTTTCGGCGGGCCTTTGTTGTTTTTGGCTCCTAATAAAAAATAATTATTATCATTTGCAGTCTCAATAGAGGATAAACTATGAGTAAGATTGATCGCCGTAATTTTCTAAGGCTCTCTGGATCCGCATTAATCGGCATAACCGTGGGCGGGGTGGCCCTGCGTGCAAATGGGCAAGAAAAACTTTCAGAGGACGACCCTACGGCACAAGCGCTTAAATACCTAGAAGTATCAGTCACTGAGGGACAATTCTGCGAAAACTGTTTGTATATTCAAGGCCAAGATGGCAGCGATTGGCGTCCTTGTGGCATATTCCCAGGTAAAGTTGTTGCTGCGAAAGGCTGGTGTGCCGCTTGGATGAAAAAAGCATAAAACTCGCTAACCCATAGAGTCGTTAGCAATAAATTCGTATCAGTAATTGAGTTCTTCAAACGCTGATACGCCCCTCCAATCCACAATATTTCTAGTCATCAACGTTTTTACTGTTTTTGCCGATAACGACTTAGCACTTTTCGTTTAATCAATAACTATAGAAATGTTCGACGCAAACCTTATTACTATTCCCGTTACGAAGCTGAAGCCGGGCATGCTCGTTCATCAGATTGGTAGGCAATCTGGGAAACTGATTGTCAAAAGCAGAGGCCGCCTGGTCCATAGAGCCATAGTCAGGCAGCTTATCAATAAAGG
>JBCDMA010000426.1:0-2327 GCA_038744645.1 Pseudomonadota bacterium
AAGCAGTGGATTTCCAACCAACAAGTTGTGTTTTGCAGGATTTTTCCCACTTAAACAACACGCGCGTATGCAAATGCTTGAAGAAATCTCAGCAAGTAAAATCACTTATGTGTTTTACGAATCACCAAGGAGAATAGTCTCCGCACTTGAATTGATAACGCAATTACATCCCTGTATCGATGTGATGATCGCAAAAGAGCTCACTAAAACACATGAGAATTATATTGGTGGAAATGCGTCAGAGATAATCGATTGGTTAAACGCGGATGTGAATCGGCAAAAAGGTGAGTTTGTCATGATTCTGCGAAATGCAACAGTGTCAAATTCGCATGACATTCCGCCGGATGCAATGGCGTTGCTAACAACACTGGCAAATGAATTACCTAAAAAGACGGCAGCGAAAGTCGTCGCAGAACACTACAAATTAAATAAAAAAGCACTTTACGAAGCATTAATTTAGTGCGCTAGTTTTTTCAAAGAATAATGTGCGGGAGATAACGACTCAAATCTTGAGTGATGCTTTGTTTGTCTTCCCTTATCGATATCCCAGCAGCTTGATTGTCCACTAACCAGCTACCAATCAGAGTATGGTTATCCTCAAATTGAGGAAGTGGGTACCTCTGTTGAAATATAAACCCTTCCTCGCCATATGGCCCATCAGACTGTTCCAGCGAATGCGTGACCTTACCTTTTGAATCGGTAAATGAGATATTTGCACCTTCACGCGAAAAGATAGGCTTTTTTACCAGTTCCATTTGCCCGGGCACATTGTCAAGTTCATCTTCAAAAAACGCAGGAAGCAAATTTGGATGATTGGGAAACATTTTCCACAGCATTGGAAGCAGTGCCTTGTTGGATACTATGGCTTTCCATGGTGGCTCTAACCAGCGGATATTTTGCTTGCCGAGATGAGTAGCGTACTCATCTTCAAACATAAACTCCCACGGATATAGCTTAAAACACCAAGTCATTACCTGGTCATCTTTGTCAGTGAATTGGCTAACGCTGTCGACGCCAATATCTTCAACAAAGACAAAATCGGTATCGAGACCAGCGGCAATTGCACAATCTTCGAGATACTGGACTGTGCCGCGATCTTCATCTGTATCCTTGCAACACGCAAAATGCAGAATTCTACCCGGTGTTAGTGCATGTAGCTCTATAAAACGATTAACCAATTTCTCTTGCAGGGAATTGAACTGGTCTGCTTTACGCGAAATCAAATGACTATCAACTTTGTTTTCAAGCCATAACCATTGCCAAAACCCAGTCTCATAAACAGAGGTTGGCGTGTCTGCATTGTTTTCATAGAGTTTCGCGTGACCTTTGCCGTCGTAGGTGAGATCGAGGCGAGAGTAAAGCGATGGATCGCCATTTTGCCAACTGTCTTTTATCAAAGACCAATGTTGTTCAGGGATAGCAAACTTTTGAAGAAGGGAATCATCTTTGACCACGGTATCAACCACTTCCAGACACAATGCATGAATTTCTTCAGTGGGTGATTCAAGATCATTTTCTATTTGTTCAATTGTGAATTGGTAGTAGGCGGATTCATCCCAGTACTTTTCACCGTACATGGTATGAAACTGAAAACCAAATTCGTGTGCAAGTGCTTGCCAGTTGGGTCGCTCAGGGCAGGGGATGCGAAGCACCTAGCCTCCCCAACCTTTGGACTTCCCGCTACTTCCCCAATTGCTCTTGGCAGACGCTGTCGAGCCAAAGCCGCCTCTAGACATCGTGCGGGTAACTTTTGGCTTAGGTTTTAACGCGTCTCTGGACATTCGATAAGAAGATTTACCTGGAGAGCCAAGGATAAACCCATCGGTTGTCATAATTTTATTGCGATAAGGGCCTCTTCCTGAATACAAATACGTAGGATGCGTATGCTTATAGCGATATCTGCGCTCCAATGCGTCGCCGGCTTCATCAATGACTTCTGCAATGATATAACCCGCCATTATCGGTATAAAATAACCACCTCGATCCTCGCAGTAACTAAACTCTTCGATACAGTCACGTTCAAATCGATATCGAGGTGCAGTCGATTCGGCATCCGCCAAAGCCTGTTCATAAGCTGCCTCGCATGCTTCACGGCCAAGTGAGGTTTGGTTTTCACAGTCGTCGACAGACATTACAAATTTGACTTCTTCATCAGAAGAACCTGACGAACAGCCGGCGATGACCGCTAGAGAGACGGGTGCAAGAACAAATGCTCTCGAATGCTTTCGAAGCAACTCAAGGTTTAGGATAGAAGAACGCTTCATGCTCTGCCTCCAATTAATAAGTCATACATGCCGCGTTGATACATCCAACAGCAATGTTTGTTG
>JBCDMA010000427.1:0-2324 GCA_038744645.1 Pseudomonadota bacterium
AGCGGCCAAGGTGATGACATGATAGTAGAAGAAGCCAAGCAGCCTATCCGGATCATTGATTTATTCTTGCATACCGCTGGATTCTCATACGGATTTACCGACAGTGAAGTTGATAAACGCTACCGGGCAACGTTTGAGACGCTACAATCTCCTACAACAGATGAGGTGATAGCTGCGATTGCAAAACTGCCTCTTAATCATCAGCCAGGCGCGCAATGGCACTATGGTGTCAACATTGATGTCATTGGCTTTTTGGTTGAGCGAATTACTGGCAAAAAACTCGGCGACTACATGCAAGAAGTCATTTTTAGGCCATTAAAAATGAAAGATACTGGGTTCTTTGTGCAGCCTACAAACATAGAAAGGTTCGCTGAGGTATATGGTCCAGGCGAAAAGGGCGAAACGGTATTGCTTGACGATGAGCCGCTAGGTGATTTTATCAGTGATCCTGAGTCACACAATGGCGGTGGCGGACTTGTGTCTACAATGCAAGACTATTTGATATTTGCCCAGATGTTGCTCAACAAAGGCGAGTACAAAGGTATTCGTGTTTTAGGTAAAAAGACAGTTGAGTACATGACAACAAATCATCTTCCATATGACCTTTTGCCTTATTCGCCAACAGAACCAGGCACGGGACATGCTTTAGGCATGGCAGTCGTTGTCGATGAAAGTGGACTAAAAAAAATGGGATCGGTCGGCAGCTATGGGTGGGGCGGAGCAGCGTCAACGACCTTTATTGTGGACCCTAAGGAAAACCTCATTTTGATTGCGATGACGCAGTTTATTCCTTCTTCATATCACCCGTATCAGGAAGATTTTAATAATACGGTGTATCAAGCTTTAGTAGAGTGATACGTCAGCAATAAACTGTTGTCACGCGCACATTGGCAACGAAGAAAACCATCAAAACAGCATTGTTGGAAGAAAAACAACGACAAATACAACAAAGGCAAACCATAGTAATAGAGTGATACAGCTCACCGCATCCACGCCATTTAAAAAGTAATTGTCATGTGTTTTTGTCTCCTTTTTGCTAACGCTATGAACGAGAAAAGCGCTTAATAACGTTGATGCAAGCCCAATGACGTTCCACCAAAACCAAAAGATCGGGCTGTTGGTCAGCCACAGCGATATGTTTGTGCCGACACCTACAATAAGCCCAATACTCGCCGCGCTTGCGCCAATGCGCTTTGTCAATATGCCCAGTAAAAATATCGCGAGGATAGGCCCATAGAAAACTGAACCAATTTTGTTCACGGCTTCAATGACAGTTGGTGCAATATCTCCTGCGTAACTGGCCAGTGTAAGCGTGACCAGCCCCCATAAAACGCCCGCCAATCGCGCGCGGTTAACGTAGTTTTCCGCATTTTCACTTCTTGCCTCAGTGCCATTTTTCACCGAATTGGTTAGGCGTGCAATGTCTTCTACTGTTACGGCGGACAGGCTATTAATCGCTGAACTTAGAGAAGACATGGCGGCGGCCATCATCGCAACAACGAGAATACCAATAATGCCGTTAGGCAAGTAATTAACAATGAATATTGGGACTAACCAGTCGTTTTTACCCTCAGGAATTTGCGCTGCAAAATCAGGTTGAATGTGAAACAGCGCACCAATCGCAAGCCCACTAAAGCAATACAACAACGTGATCGGAAATCTCGCAAGACCCACAGTCACCAAGATTTTACGTAAATCCTTAATGTCTTTACTGGCTAGGCTTCGCTGCGCTTCAGATTGGTCACATCCATAATAAGACATGTAAAGCACTAAGCCTCCAAATAGCATCGGCAAAAATCCAAAATCATTGCCATCAAGGCCAATACCAGCCCATTTTATAGTGCTTAATCGCTCGCTTGGTGTATTTTCGACGATGACATGCCATCCACCCAAACTGTTAAGCGCAAACCATAAGCAAAGCGCCGCACCGATCACAATGAGTCCCATTTGGATCGCATCTCCAATAACTACTGCTTTCATGCCGCCGACGGCGCTGTAGATGAGGGTAATAACACCAATTGAAAGAATGCTTAACCAAAAAGGCAGCCCCATTGTGCTTTGCAGTACGATTGAAATTGCGTAAATCATGATTGCGGTTGCAAATGAACGACTGATTTGAAAAACAACGCTGATCAGTATACGTGTGAAGCGATTGAAGCGCTGTTCGAGAAAATCATAGATGCTGACAACGCCACTTGCATGTAGACTTGGCAGCACTAGCCAAAGCAATAAGAGCATGGCCAGTGGGATAGCAAATTCATAGGATAGCCATATCAGTCCACCACCGTCACGAATACCAACAAACGCCGGCGCTGAGATAAAAC
>JBCDMA010000428.1:0-2275 GCA_038744645.1 Pseudomonadota bacterium
AAAGGCAGTGTGACAGAAGCTGCACAAACCTTGCACTTAGCTCAGCCGACAGTATCTACGCAATTGGCAAAGTTATCGCAAACCAGCGGCATAGCCTTATTCGAACAAATCGGCAAAAAGCTGTTTTTAACAGATGCAGGAAAAGACATGTTAGCGGCGAGTCGCGATATGTTTGATGTACTCGATAATCTTGAAACCCGTTTTGCACAGCGCGCTGGCTTATCCATTGGACACCTTCGAATATCAGCAGTGACCACGTCGAAATATTTGGTGCCCAACTGGTTGGGGTCCTTTTGTCAGCAGTACCTATCTATAGAGCCCGAATTTAACATAGGTAACCGAGCGGAAATCATCAATCGATTGCAGCAGAACATAGATGATCTCTACATCTTTAGTCACTTACCGAAAGAATTGGATATTGACGCACAACCACTTACTGAAAACCCACTGGTATTGATAGCACCCCTCGACCACCCACTGGCTAGCCAAACAAATTTATCTTGGGATGACGTGCGCGCAGAGCGTTTTCTGATCCGTGAGAAAGGCTCAGGCACGCGCTTTGCGGTGGAGCGTTTCTTCAAACAATACGGCGAACCCAACTTACGTCCTTTGACGATAGCGAGCAATGAAGCAATTAAAGAATCGGTCGTTGCTGGCTTAGGCATTGCCATTATTAGCCGACATGCGCTTAGTCACATGGCACCAGGCAATTTGTTCGAATTGGACATAAAGGAACTACCTATAAAAACCTGTTGGTATCTAGTGACGTTAAGAGGTAAAGCGATATCGCCAGTCACCCAGGCATTTAAAGCACATATCGATAAAATGGTTGGTATGCGGCGTAATTATCCTGTTAATTAGCGATCACATAGTTTTCGATAAATAGCAAGATTTGGCGCAAGTCTATCCCTAGATGTCAGGTGTCATACCAAGCATTCCAGAAATCCCTCTTAAAATACAAATAATACTATCGGTATAAGAAAGATAGGCCAATGGCAAAGTCTGGTTAGAAGTAATAGTTTTAACAATTTACGGTGTTAATGCTGTTTTTTCACACACTGTGAATAACTTATCTAAAAATAACGAGTTGATTTTATTTCTGTTGGCGACAAGCGATTTTATAAATAGAGGCCGCATAGAGCGGCCAGTGGTTTACGCTTGCAATTTTAATCATCTGTTTTTAGTTTTCAGACTCTATCTTTGCCACCCAATCTGCAATTGACGTAGCTGAACGGTCAAGTATTTCTTCATCGTCATAGTAAGCTAGGTGCGATGTTTCGCCTTCCCAAAGTAGCGTTTTTTGGTCAGACGGCATGGCGTCAAAATGGCGTTTAGCTGCGTCTGGTAAAAAACTATAATCGCTGTGAATCATTAGGTAAGGCTTATTGATTTTCTTCGCTGAACTCATTGACTCAAAGGTAAGCAAGGCAGCGTCGCTCATTACAGCATACTGATTCTCCCACAACCCTTTGTCTGCCCATACATGATACCAGTCCCAAACAAACTCGCCCGGCATACCGACGTTCATATCAGTTTTATCAACGGCAGCGACATAGTCAACTTCGCCGGTTTTCTCGAATTTCTCTAATGCTAAAAGCCCCTTCTCAAGACGTGCTTGATAACCTTCTTCCGTTAACCATGCTAAATCGCCCTCTTTATCACGATAGTGACCGGCCAACGTGATTCCACCCTTGATATTTGCATCCTCAGCAACAGCGTTTATAACCGCGGAGCTGCCCTGGCAAATACCTAATGCATATACACTGCTTGACGCAATACCGTCTAAATTCCTTACAAATTCGACGGCGCTTCTTAAGTCTTCTACTTTATGAAATGTATTTTCAAGCGCCCTAGGATAACCACCGCTTTCACCGCGATAACGCGTATCAAAGGCCAGTGCAGCGTACCCCTTTTGCGCGAGCCTCATCGCATATTCTGTAGGCGCTTGCTCTTTTTGAAATGTCATTGGCCCAAGAATGACAAATACTGGTACGTCTCCTGTCATGTTTTCAGGTCTGTACAAATCACCTACTAATTTTTCTCCTTCACTTGCAAACGTCACTCGCTCATTCATGGTTGCCTCAGTATTGTTTGAATTAAAAAAAGTATCTGCCGCTATTGTTGTTTCTGCTGTTACTTGAAGTGTCATAATTTGCTCCGCATTGTTTTGGAATCAGTTCGTTGATGTTGTCTATTTTTGAACAATCGAGCGTTTTTCTATTGCAGACTTTTGCGGTTTTTTTGAAGATTCTTGCTATTTTTTAATAGCGGAAAG
>JBCDMA010000429.1:0-2238 GCA_038744645.1 Pseudomonadota bacterium
AATGGTGTTTTTTCATGCTGCTTATTTATATGGCTCTAAAATAAGCCGTTGATCCCGAGTCATTGCAAATGTCGTAGCATATAGCCCAATAAAACAAAAATATCAAATCCTCACGTCAATTAATGATCCAAGCAGTGATCCCAGCGTAGTGATTCAGATAACCATGTGAGGTAAAGACTATGCGACTCGAGATAGCCTGTGAAGATAGACTTGGTATTACGCAAAATGTCTTAGATATTCTTGCTCGGTATCAAATTGATTTAAGAGGGATTGAAATTCAACCTGATGGAAAGCTATACCTAGATTTCCCGACCATCGATTTCTCTGATTTTCAGACGTTAATGCCGAAGTTAAGACGCGTCGATGGCATAAGCGATGTGAAAACTACACCTTTCATGCCGATACAGCGAGAGAGAAATCAACTCAGTGCAATTCTGCAAGCCTTGCCTGATCCTGTGTTTTCTGTGGATGCAAACGGTCGAATAATCTTATTGAATGATGCGGCAAAACGATCACTAGAAATGTCGTCAGAGCAGATAATGGGCACGGATATCGGTGAAATTATCTCAGGGTTCAATATCGTAAAATGGTTGAATGGCAAAGAGGTGCGAGCACAAACGCACAAAGTCCAATTCATACAGCAACGCTTTATATGTGATGTGTTGCCTGTCGACGTTTCTGAACATGACAAGCAAATACTTGCGGGCGCTGTCATTATGCTCAAAAGCGAAGTGAGACTTGGGCAACAGTTCTCGATTATAAACCAATCGTCAGGCGACAGTTTTGAACATTTTGATGCCCGCTCAACTGCGATGAAACGCGTGGTAAATGAGGCGAAAAGAATGTCAGAGTTGGATGGGATCATTCTCATCAACGGTGAGACAGGGAGTGGCAAAGAACAAATTGCGAAGGCATGTCATGACAATAGCCGCAGAAGCAGTGGTGAATTTGTTACATTAAATTGTGCATCAATACCGGATGAAGTGGCTGAAACAGAGCTATTTGGTTACGCACCGGGGGCATTTAATAACGATGAAGGAAAAAGCGGTTTATTCGAACAGGCGAGGGGTGGCACGCTTTTGTTCGACGAAGTGTCGGAGATGTCGCCGTCGCTACAAGCTAAACTTTTGCGCGTTTTAGAGTATGGCACATTCCACAAAATCGGCGACAGTCGTGTGCGCACGATTGATTGTAGAATCATATGCACAAGCTGCAAAGACTTAAGCGAAGCAGTTGACAAAGGGGAGTTTCGTGAGGACTTGTATTACAGACTGAACATGCTTTCTTTAGTGATACCGCCATTAAGAGATCGCAAGCAAGACATTTTGCCACTTGCGAATCGATTATTGCTGCTGCATAGCAAGAAACTAGGAATTCAACCTCCTAAACTCAGTAAAGCCTGCGTCGAATACTTACAAGGCTATCCTTGGCCTGGCAATGTAAGACAGCTGAAAAATGCTTTGTACCGATCAATATCGTTGATGGAAGGTAATGAGATTACCAAAGACGCGATAAAACTCCCGGCCTGCAGTACAGCCGTGACTTACATTGATGAAAACTTTGAAGGCAGTCTTGAAGAAGAAGTTAAAAAATTCGAAAAAGGCATGTTGAAGCAGCTTTATCCGTCATACCCTAGCACACGTCAGCTTGCGCGAAAGTTGGGTTTGAGCCATACCGCCATTGCAAACAAGCTAAGGGAGTACGGAATAAACAAAAGCTCAGCGAAGCATTGAGGTGTTTAATTACATCTAGTTTATTCAGCAGGAGTTGCATTATCGGTACTATACTGTGTACGTTAGTTTGTATTGGTTAGGGGAGTGATAAAGCAAAATGAGCATTAAACTATATGGTTACTGGCGTTCGACGGCAAGCTACCGCGTTAGAATCGCCCTCAATCTAAAGCAAGTGGATTATGAATATTGCCCGATACATCTCGTCGAAGATGGCGGGCAACAAAACAAAGAACAATACCTAAGGCTCAACCCGTCTAAACTTGTTCCCACATTTGTAGATGACGATGAAGACATTACACTTCATCAATCACTCGCAATCATTGAATATTTGGATGAAAAATACGATCAAGGCGAACGTCTTATCCCTGATCATAAATTGGATAGGGCACGGGTAAGAATGCTTTCTGAGGACATCGCATGTGATATTCAGCCGATCGTCAATCTAAGAGTACTGCAAAAATTAAAAGGCGACTATCATGCCGATGATAAACAGATCAATGCCTGG
>JBCDMA010000430.1:0-2188 GCA_038744645.1 Pseudomonadota bacterium
GATTTAAAACTTGAACAGGCGATGCTTGCACAGCGCAAAGGAGATATTAAGTCCTATTCAATGTTATCGGCCGAAGCAGAAGAACTCTGGTCAGAAATAAAGGTAATTGAAGCGACGAAAGATCAATAAGTATTTATGCAATAGCGATGCACTATATGTTTACACTGCCTCAGCGCAAGACACCGCAGTAGGGGTTTTTCAATTTGACGTGGAAACAACTTGTCATAAAAACCAATGAAAAAGACGCCGAAGTATTCGGCGTCTTTTTTGAAGCGCAAGGCGCAATCTCAGTCACCTATAGTGACAACGCCGATACCCCCGTTTTTGAGCCAGAAAAAGGCGCTCTCACCTTATGGCCCAATACGAACGTAACCGGATTATTTGAGACACATACTGATCTACCAACCATCATCAAGCAGATGGAAGCACTGAGTTGCTACAATCACGCCACGACCACCTATCACACCGAAACTGTTGAGGACAAAGACTGGGTGCGTGCGTGGATGGACGACTTTCATCCGATAAAATTCGGACGTCGACTGTGGATTTGTCCAAATTGGCTTGAACCGCCAGAACCGTTGGCGGTTAATATTATGCTTGACCCGGGATTAGCATTTGGCACGGGTACTCATCCTACGACAGCCATGTGTTTGCAATGGCTTGACGGACAAGAAATGGCGGACAAAACCCTAACAGACTATGGATGCGGTAGTGGCATCTTGGCTATCGCTGGCATAAAACTCGGTGCAAAACACGCCTTTGCCGTAGATATTGATGAGCAGGCTATCATTGCAACGACCGCGAATGCTGAAAAAAACCGAGTGACATCTGATATTTCCGCTTGCCTAGTTGATGAACACATTGATGAACCGACTGATGTCGTGATTGCGAACATTTTATCCGGGCCTCTAAAATCGTTGTATCCAACATTGGCAAAGCTCTGTAAGTCAGGCGGTACGCTGGTTTTATCCGGTATATTAAAAGAGCAAGCGCTCGAGCTTATTGATACATACAAACCATCCTTTGAGGCTTTTTCGATTGAGCATAATGATGAATGGGTGAGAATAGCTGCCACCAGGAAGTGATCTTACCTCTCTTTACTAGGATAAACAGACCCTAACACCTTTTTGTACAAAATTTAGTCTTTCAAAATCTATCCAAACCACGTAATATACGCGCCCTGTTTTGCTGCACGTTCTATCAGGTCTGCGTCTTTGAAAATCGGTCAATATGAATTAGCCAATAATTTGATGTTGGCGCCAATGGCCGGCATAACAGACGGACCATTTAGAGATTTGTGCGGGAGGATGGGTGCGGGGCTAACCGTGTCTGAAATGCTCTCGAGCAATCCGAAGGTGTGGAATACCCATAAGTCAAAAGCACGGATGGATACGTCATTTGACACTGGGATTAGGAGCGTTCAAATTGCTGGCAGCGACCCTAGCTTGATGGCTGAAGCTGCCCAATTTAATGTAGAAAAGGGCGCACAGATAATTGATATCAATATGGGATGCCCTGCGAAGAAAGTGAATAAAAAGCTTGCAGGCTCGGCGCTGCTCAAGGAACCCGATACGGTAGCGGCTATTCTCAAAAGTGTTGTCAATGCAGTTGATGTTCCTGTAACGCTGAAAATTAGAACTGGCTGGGCACCAGAAAATAAAAATGGCGTGTTAATTGCCAAAATTGCTGAAGACAGCGGCGTTCAATCGCTTGCAGTACACGGAAGAACGCGCGCGTGTTTGTTTAAGGGGGAAGCGGAATATAAAACCATTGCCCAAATAAAGAAAAACGTGAGTATCCCAGTCATTGCAAACGGTGATATCACGAACGCACAACAAGCAAAAAGAGTATTGGAACTGACCAATGCAGACGGATTAATGATAGGCAGAGCCGCGCAAGGTAACCCTTGGATATTTAAGGAAATCAAAGGTTTCTTGGACGGTTCGCCCGCAAAGGATACGCCAACACTGGCAGAGCAAAAGGACGTGATAATGGAACACCTCTCAGGCATTCATCGTCTATATGGAAAAATCAGCGGAGAAGTCATCGGCGTCAGAATTGCTCGCAAACACATAAACTGGTACCTGCAACGCCTTCCCAATGGTGCAGAATTTAAACGAAAATTCAATGTATTAGATTCTCAATCACTTCAGATTGAGCTGATGCATGAGTATTTTTACACACAAGA
>JBCDMA010000431.1:0-2016 GCA_038744645.1 Pseudomonadota bacterium
TAATCAATGGCTAATTCGTCAGAGTCCGCGTCTCGCGCGACATTATTTTCAAGAGATTTGTCAATGTACGTATAAGAGCCGCGTATAAAATGCTCACGAGAAATAAAATAGGAAAAAAAGGGACTGATTTGGTCTAGCGTTAAAAAGTCATTTCCACCTAATTCAGCATCTGCGCGTCTTAAATCTACCCCTAAGGTTAAATCGCCAAAATCATAGCGATAACCAGTGCTTACAAGTATTGTCCTTAAATCGAAATTACCCGCATCTTGAAACCTGCGATCATTAATACTTAAGCCGGCAGTCAATTCCTGGTTTTTTGACGCTGAATAATCTATGCCGCCACGAAGACGATATCGAATGAATTGATCGCCGAGGTCGGTCTGCAAATCAATCTCTTCAACAACGACGTTGTCGTCATAGCCGTATTCTATTCCTAGTGAACCATTAAAACTCAATTCGCTCTTTGCTGGCATGGATGTAAAAACACAACACAACGTGAAACACAATAGTCTTACCATTCCCTTGTCCTTCTATTTGTTAGTCTCGGATTGTTACTAAGTCCTTATAAAAACTTACAAAAATAATGGTAGTAGGTAACTGAAGAAACTCAATCAGATAAAAACGAGCGAATTGGGAATAAAAACCGAACCTTGATCGTTATCCATAAAAGCAATGCACTCCGGCGTTGCATTTATTAACTGAGAGGGGATTTCCCATGAGTAAAAAACTACTATCACTATTGGTATCCATTTCCGCTATTTATACTTCTGGGTGCAGTGTTTTAGCTGCAAATCAGCAGCCAAGTCAATTTGAACGAAATACACAATCCGTGGTGACCGAGTATTCAGGTGCTTTGGTTTGTTTGGGTGATTTGGTAGACAAAACAAATCAACCTGCACTCACGGTATATGTGCGAGACATCAAGGATGAAACGGTCCCGCATCGATTTAGAGATCGTCGATTAAGCAAAGGCGGTGCATGGTGGTTTCATACAGCGATAAACAAAATGCAATCACAGAATGTGATGTCCGTTTTGGAAAAACCCAATCGTGAATTCAGGGACAATAACAAGTTTATGCAGCTCTCTGGCGCCTGGACGCAGGATGATAATGAAGTAGGTGTAAACCAGAAAAATTTAGGTTTTAACAATCTCGCCAGAGGTTATCTCGATCGTTTTGGCTTTTTCAGTCGAGAAGAGGTATCAGTTATTGCTGGCGATTTCGTTAGTGCGGTAGATGGTAGAGTCTCACATGCTTCAGCAATATCTCTTGCTGTGAATCAATCCGACACAAATTATGAATTGCGAATAGACGATGGTTCAAGGCGATTTGATTTTGGTTTAACCAACGATGTTAATGAAGGCCCTCAGTTTGCGCAGAGAAGGATTGCAGAAGCCGCAGCGCTAGTGCATGTGGCAGCAGCATTTAACGTTGATTACAGCCTTTGTTTGGGAGATTCACAAACAGGAGAGCAAAAGTTCTTGCACAGCGTGAAAGAATATAAAGAAGCCGAACCCGAAGAGCAGACCTCAAAAATGCAGTACGCATTAACTCAAGCTGGTTACTACAATGGTGAAATCGATGGTGACTGGGGCCCCGCAAGTATCCAAGCACTACAGAATTTTCAAACGGACAATGATCTCATCGCCAACCCGGATCTATCTGCGGAAACTTATGCTCAGATTGTTGCTATGCAATGAGATTTCACGCTATTGCTTCCAAATCAAATATGCCAGCGCATCAGCTGGCATTTTCTCCTTCTAAAACTGAAACTGGCGTAGCCTTTGCAATATCTTGTGTGAAAACGTTTATACAAGCATCAGCACACCACGACACATTTATGGAAAGTATGGAAAGCCGAATTTTATTATTAATAGGAGATTATGATGTCCGCAATCTTTGAAGTAATGTCAAATGACGACGTCGGTCATTTCCTCTATTTCGACGATGTTGCCATCTGGATCTTTGAAATAGGTGGACTTAAATCCTCTATCAGAGAACTGCGTAACATTGCTCA
>JBCDMA010000432.1:0-1909 GCA_038744645.1 Pseudomonadota bacterium
CACTAACTGTAAAATTTCCAGCTGATCAGAGGGATAACTAGGATCTTTGGACTCCGGTATAAGGTAATGCGAACTCAAACCGTCCTCATCAACCAGTGCCTTTACAGCATCTGCATAGTCTATCGCGGTAAAATGCATCACTATGGACTTCACGCGAAAATTACTGTTATTTGATGTTAGCTTTTTATATTGCGACGTAGAACAACCAATAAGGAAAGCGAAAAAGAAGCATATGAACAAGCCATTTTTCATCTCGTACTATACCTATTGTCCAGTTGTTCTTTGCAATTCACCTGTTGTAGCAGATGCGGCTATTCAAGGACAAGTAATTTCCCATTTAGCACAGCGGCAACAATAGCATCGTCCTTTCTCATCAAAAAGTACGCTGGTGCATTCAGTATCAGAGCGTTTTCACTTGAACTCAGCGGTTCATTACATAAAAGCGTAAAGCTTGACTGATTGTCTAATAGCCCGTCATTTCCTTGAAACTGAATAACGCCCTGCTTTAACCAATCTTGTAAATTATTATCTGTGATAACTGTGTGATCCTCAAGAGAATGAACTTGGCCAGCTTCAAACGTCAATTCGGAAGCGTCGAAATTTATCAGTCCCCCAAGATTAGAAAGATCGCCGACAGCGTCTATGTAAAACTGACCAGACCAGCGCGTTGTTTGTTTTATACTCACTGATGCTTGGTAAGACGTTGTACCGGCAAATTGCAAGTTTTCTATCAGTAGACTCGAGATGGTTTTGGCTTTAATTTCAGGTAGCGCAAAATACACTTCCATCTCGTTATCAATATTTTCCTGCAATGCCAGTGAGGGATAGTGTTCTATCGTTTGACGCATGGCAAGCAGATTCATCCTGCGGGCGATTTGCCTGTTCGGGTCGTTGGCTGCTGCGCCAGATTCAATAAGAATTGTGCTTGCCCCCAGGCTTGCAAAGCAGTCACCAAATGAACGTGGAGAAAACGTATCGTCGTATCGGCCAATACAATTTGGAATTTCCGGTGAAATTGCGTTTAACATTTTCGCAATCAAACCCATGGCGATTTTTCTTGTCGGCGGGATAGTTTTTTCTACATCTACAGTAGGGGCAAGAAATGCCATTGTTGCTGGGTAACCACTTTTGCCAACTTGATAATAAGGACACTGGTCGTGGAGATTCAATGCAATGTCTGGTTGTATGTCATCAAAGGTGCTTCGCAGCAGTCTCGCCTCTGGGCTCTGCAGTGCGACTGCGTCCCTGTTGATGTCGATGGCCTGCGCATTTTGTCTTGTGCATCGCTCTGCGCCATCTGGATTTACCATGGGGATAATGTGTATTTGATACGTCTTTTCCCAGTTTGGAATTGTCTCTAACATCGCGATAAAGTCAAACACGCTGGCAGTAGCCGTAGCTTCGTCGCCATGCATTTGTGACCACATGAATATTTTGGTTTTGCCATTGCCCATCGACAAAAGGTGTATGGGGCGTCCTTCAAAGGAATCTCCTGCTTTCTTTACATCCACGAAGTCAAACGAGCTCACATGCTCAATAAGGGGCGAAATATCCGCTTGTTTTAGGTGCGGTTTGTTCAGTTGCCTCAATAATACGTCCAATCAAAATCCCCTTTGTCTTCGCGCTCACCAATGATCTGACTCAATTAAATTAGCGGCATTCGTGCTGTTTTTGGCGACAATGTAACATATTGATATGGATATGGTTAAACATAGTTTGAAATGTTAGTTATAACCTTGACATGCCTACGTACTTGCAAATGAGCAATAATTAACAGAATACCTTTTGTTCTCAAAACGCAAAAAAATCAATTTCGCTCATCATTTGCGATGTACCCAAGCAATGTCTATCCTGAGTTGAAAAAGCTAACATAGATTTCTCAAGCGCTTGTTAACGCATTGAAAAGCAA
>JBCDMA010000433.1:0-1902 GCA_038744645.1 Pseudomonadota bacterium
ACACCATCTGCGAAAATGCCTACATTTGGTAATGTAACAGGTTCACCAGCTTCCATAGCAGCTTGCAAACATGCTGACTCGTCAGATTCGACAGCAACAATGCGAATACTTGGGTTGATTTGCTTTAAATATACGCCAATACCAGCGGCCAAACCGCCTCCGCCAACCGCGACAAACAAATAATCAATTTGTGATATTTGCTCCAGCAACTCCTTACCAATGGTACCTTGCCCGGTGATTACATCTTCGTGATCAAAAGGCGGAACCATTGTCAGACCAAGCTGAGCACACAACGTATTGGCGTAGTCACTTGCCTGATCGAAACTGGTGCCATGCAGTATGACACTAACATTTTCGCCACCAAACTTTCTCACCGCATCGATTTTTATTTCAGGCGTGGTTTCAGGCATCACAATGCGCGCATTGATATTCAGTGCATTTGCTGCATAAGCGACGCCTTGTGCATGATTGCCTGCGGAGGCTGCAATCACGCCCTTTTCTTTTTGAGCATCACTTAGCTGCGCGATACAATTATACGCACCTCGTAATTTAAATGATTTGACAGGTTGCTGGTCTTCTCGCTTGAGGTAAACCTTGTTATTGATTTCGTCAGACAATCTGTGCATGACAGATACATCTGTCATGATTGCTGCCTTATAAATCGGTGCTCTTAGAATTTGCACCAAATAATCAAGTTCTGACCTAGCCATTGTTTACACTCTTTGTGTCGTTGTTTATTTTATTTTTGACGGGTCACGAACGGCACCCTTATCTGCGCTTGTCGCCATCATAGCAAATATTTTTAACGAGGTTGAAACGTCACGATTTCTGTTAACTGGTTGCCACGGTTTGTCACGGGTCTCCATTTGACGTCGTCTATCTTCGAACTCATCCTCTGAAATGGCAAGATGAATGGTTCGCTTTGGTATGTTTATCTCAATTGTATCGCCATTTTGTACAAGGCCTATGCCACCGCCGCTGGCAGCTTCAGGTGAACAGTGCCCTATGGACAAGCCACTTGTTCCACCAGAAAACCGTCCATCTGTTACTAGCGCACAAGCTTTACCGAGTCCTTTTGATTTCAAATATGACGTAGGATAAAGCATCTCCTGCATGCCCGGCCCGCCTTTCGGCCCCTCATAGCGAATAACCACGACTTCACCGGCCTGTACTTCATCATTCAGGATCCCGGCAACTGCATCATCCTGACTTTCGTACACTCTCGCTTTACCCGAGAAAATCAGAATAGATTCATCAACCCCCGCTGTTTTAACGATACAGCCGTTTTCTGCCAAGTTGCCGTAGAGCACCGCCAGTCCGCCATCTTGGCTATAAGCATTGGCTTTTCTGCGAATACAGCCGTTTTCGCGATCATCGTCTACACTTGGGTACCTGCAGTTTTGACTAAATGCTTGTGTGGTGCGAATGCCAGCTGGTCCAGCTTGATAAAAGGTAATCGCATCGGCATTGTCAGCGTTAGTGACATCCCAATCTGCAATTACTTCAGATAACGATTTACCCAATACGTGCGCAGCGTCACCGTGTAACAATCCGGCTTTGTTTAATTCATTGAGGATGCCCAAAACGCCGCCTGCGCGATGCACGTCTTCCATATGATAATCTGGCGTTGATGGTGCGACCTTGCATAGGTGAGGGACTTTACGGGATAGTCTATCAATATCTTGCATGTCAAAATCAACTTCGCCTTCTACCGCAGCGGCAAGTAGATGCAAAATAGTATTGGTTGAACCGCCCATCGCGATATCCAAACTCATCGCATTTTCAAATGCATTAAAGTTCGCAATGTTTCTTGGCAACGCAGTAGCATCGTCTTGTTCATACCAACGGTGGCAAAGGTCGACGATGACTTTTCCTGCATTTAGAAACAATTGCTCTCTATCT
>JBCDMA010000434.1:0-1873 GCA_038744645.1 Pseudomonadota bacterium
ACACTTGCCGCGGCATCAGCCGTCATCGCTTTACCAATTTTGGGTAAGTTGCCCTGCGCATCGGTGAGCTTTGCGCGTTTTGATACACCAATTAACGTACCGATCGTATCAAACATATTGACAAACATGAGTGCGAAAATGAGGTCCCATGTGGTTGCAAAATTAACAACCGGATAAACCAAATCCATCGCGAAAAAGGTTTCGTTTATTGGCGCAGGTAGACCGACAATGCCCTCAGGTCTAGCCGTTAGATAGCCTGATTCTGTTGGGATAAAAAGCCCAATCAGCGTAATAAGAATTATCGAAATCAAGATGGCGCCCGTGATATTTTTGATCACCATGATGGCTGTAAAAATAATGCCAGCAAATGCCAACAACACAGCGGGATCAGATAAGTCACCCAATTCGACAAATGTCGCTGGATTATCGACTATCAACCCTGCGTTTTTTAACCCGATGAATGCGATAAACAACCCTATACCGCATTGCACACCAATCTTGAGCGCGCCGGGAATCGATTCAGCAATCTTTTTCCGTATCCCAGATATCGTCAGTAAAAAGAAGAGTATACCGTTGTAAAATACAATACCTAAGGCGGCGTCCCAAGGGACCTCACGTCCCAGGCAAATGGTAAAAGCGAAAAAAGCGTTTAACCCCATACCAGGCGCTAAAGCAATGGGGTAGTTTGTAAGCCACATCATCAGCAAGGTGCCAATACATGCAGATAATGCAGTCACTGTGATTAAGCCAGCAGTCGGCATACCGCTTAAGCCGAGAATACCAGGATTGACAATAAGGATGTATGACATTGCGGCAAAGGTAGTTAAGCCTGCTATCACTTCTGTTTTTATTGTTGTTCCGTGCTTTTCAAGTTGAAAGTACTTGTTTAAAAGTTGTGTCATTGTGCAATTTCCTTGTTTGCCAAAGATCCAAACTCACTGGGTCTTTCGCTAAAATGCAGTTGTGCAATTATTTGACCAATTGGTCAAGTAATTGCAGCGATGCTCTATTGAACATACAGAAAAATAAGATGTGAAACATATTTAACGATAAGCTATTGATAATAATACAATAATCAAATAATGGATAAGCTATTTTTGGTTGAGCGACTAAAAATACAAAATAAGGTCAAATAGAATGTAGTCAGATAATGCATACCTTCTGCACCATCATGATGCACTATGCCTGACGCAGTGAAATCATCCGCTAGAAGAAAATCTTACTTAATTCACTATACTGTTTACATCGACAAAGATTGTGTAGTTCGCGATAGCTAAAAAGAAGGGTCAAATAAGAAGGAGCAAGTCGACGTGGAAGAAGCGACGTTTTACAGATTGATTAATGAGGTGCCAAAAACAGAACTTCATCTGCACATAGAGGGCAGTCTAGAGCCAGAATTAATGTGGGAATTAGCCGAGAAGAATCAGGTAACGCTTCCCTATCAAAGCATTGAAGAAATTAAGCACGCCTACCACTTTTCAAATTTGCAGGAATTTTTAGATCTCTATTATCAAGGAGCTGGCGTGCTGCGTGATGAAGAGGACTTTTTCAGGTTAATGTGGAATTACCTGCTGGTGTGCAAGCAGCAAAACATCGTACACACGGAAATCATGTTTGACCCGCAAACACATACTGAAAGGGGAATTGGGTTTGAGGTGTTTATGCCGGGTTTTGCAAGAGCCATTGAAAAAGCCCGAAGTGAACTCGGTATAACCGTGTACCTGATCATGTGTTTCCTGCGCCACTTGAGTGAGGAAAGCGCTATCGAAACGCTTCAACAAGCAGAACCATTTTACAATATGATCACAGCGGTGGGTTTGGATAGTTCAGAACTCAACAACCCACCTGAAAAATTCAAAAATGTGTTTAGCAA
>JBCDMA010000435.1:0-1675 GCA_038744645.1 Pseudomonadota bacterium
AATGCCCCGATAAAAGACTTTGTAAAAGTGCATCCTCATCAACCAATCCTCCACGGGATGTATTAATGAAAAACGCGCCTTTTTTCATCAAGGCAAACCGACTGGTATTCATCATTCGCTTCGTCGATTCACTTAATAAGCAATGTAAACTCACGACATCGGCAAGCGGCAAAGCATCATCGATTCGCTTGCGATCTTCTGTTTCTCTGCCCGGTGCTGAAGCAATAATGACTTTCATACCCAGCACTTCAAGTAGCGTACAAAACTGCTTTCCAAGTTCGCCATAGCCGACGACAACCGCCGTTTTACCTGATAGTTCAGCAACACCACTTGTCATTACGCAGAACTGTTTCGCGGAAGACCATCCCCCTGAAGCCACCCGGCGTAACTGTTCTTGTGTCTTGCAAACAAGATTGAGAAGCAACATAAGCGCGTGCTGTGTAACTGACGCTGTGCCATATTTCTCAACATTTCTGACAGTAATTCCATGCTTTTCACAATAAGACAAATCAACACAATTTGTGCCGGTAGCGAGTACGCCAATGTATTTTACGCTGGTCGCTTTACTCAACGTGTTCTGTGATAGCGGGACTTTGTTAGTGAATACAACCTCGCAGCCATCAATGCGCTGCAAAACCTGTGACTCGCTCGTATTCTCAAACGATGTCACATTCACACCGTCGATTTCTTTGATGATATCTATCGACACATCACCTGTGCCAAGAGATTCTGCATCTAATATGACAGCGTTATAGTTCATAATTGGCCTGTTTTTTTATAGCTTGATTGATTGTATTATTAGGGCCAAGAAGGATGTTAAAAGGCCGCTTTTGTATTAAAAAACACTGTACCTATTTTGCAATACCACCGAGGCACACATACTTGATTTCCAAGTAGTCATCCAATCCATATTTGGATCCTTCACGTCCAAGCCCTGATTGCTTCATTCCACCAAAAGGTGCTGCGGGATTCGAAATAATACCTTCATTCACACCTACTATGCCATATTGTAGTTGTTCACTGACGCGCCATATCCGACCAATATCACGAGAATAAAAGTACGCAGCCAGTCCATATTCAGTATCATTTGCCATCGCAATGACATCATCCTCATGATCAAATGTAATAACGGCGGAAACAGGTCCAAAGATTTCATTGCGAGACACCGGCATGTCATTCGTCACATTCGACAACACGGTCGGTGGGTAGTAACCATTTTTTGGTGCAGAGGCACCCAATTTAACTTCGGCTCCCTGGGCGATTGATGCCATCACTAACTGATGGACGTTATCGCAAGCTTGCGCAGATATCAGCGGACCAATAAAAGTATCAGGGTCCATGCCATCACCGGATTTAAGTGACTCTACTGCGTTAATGTACTTTTCCAGAAATGCTTGACGAACGCCTTTTTGAACATAAATGCGATTAGTGCATACGCAGGTTTGGCCTGCATTTCTGTACTTAGACGCTATTGCACCTTCGACAGCAGCGTCGATATCCGCATCTTCAAACACGATAAATGGCGCATTTCCGCCGAGCTCCATCGATACCTTCTTCACGCCATCTGCACACTGTTTTAGTAACAATTTACCTATTGCAGTTGAGCCAGTGAAGGTAAACTTATCGACGGCATTGTGCTGCGTCAGTTGCTTTCCAATATCACTGGCATGGGTGC